>NZ_JAUBPR010000315.1:0-1031 GCF_036700845.1 Microcoleus sp. S13_C5 | reverse complement strand
AATACGTAAATACCACATTTTTTATATTTGTCTTTTTGTCAAGTACAATTTATACTAAATTAGATGAGCTTACCCTGTGCGGACAATTTCCTCATTCTCGATGTAGTAGCACTGATCCGGTTCTAATCCGCGTTCTAAATCCTCGCGCCTGCAAGTCAGAGAACCCAAGCTGCGAATTTCTACATTTAACTCTTCTTTCTGGGGGGGTGACAAAGAGGCTTAGGAAATAGACCGAACAAGGGTTTCAGCCCGCATACCCTACACTGTGATTACTGCGAATCGTAGAGCGCAAATTGAAGGTTTAATCCTTGTAAACAGCGAATGAATGTACTCGTACTTTCTCCATATAAGCTATCAGCCAGAACACAGTCTATTTCAAACCCCCTTGCTTTTATTTCTCTAATCATCTGGCTGGCTATCTGGGGTTTGCTTCGGTAACTATCATTGAGTTTAAGTCGTTCTTTAGGTTGATAAATTTCAAACATTAATGGGAAAGTTAACCCATCTACTAGACCCTAGCTGACCACAGTCACTATGCCATTGTCAATTTTTCCCAGTAGCCCTAAATATTGTCTCGCTACATAATCTGTGGCTTTTCCTTTTTTTGGATTTCCAGTTTCGTCAATAATAATAACTATTTTTCGACCTTTGACAATTTTTAAGATTAATTCTAGCCTTTGCCTTCTCAAGGCTTGAGCCTCCCAGGGTGATTGGGTAAGAAAGTGATGCAACCCTTGAGCATTTTCTAGCCCCATTATCTCTGCAATGGCTGGTAGCGTCTTACGTTTAATATCAGAAACTATACCAGCATGAAGGTGGGTAAAAGCTTCAAAGCTTCTGACTTCTGAAAACAGATTTCTGTAATAGCTACAATACTCATCAATCAATTTCAATGTTGAATCAGCTTGGCGAGGCTTAACCATAGACCCAGCTCAGGTTTGAGAGATTTTGTTCTATTAAGTAGTTAAGCAAAATTAATTACATAATTATCTCCAAATTCTTTAAGAATTCTTTCGACAGATGAAACAAGA
>NZ_JAUBPR010000314.1:0-1034 GCF_036700845.1 Microcoleus sp. S13_C5 | reverse complement strand
CTATGCCTTACTCACATCTTTCTTAACAAAGGTGCTCCGGCTTCAGCCGGAGCCGTCCGGGCGCTGGCTGCCTTGGAGTAGGATTGACAACCAGGAACCGAATCAAGTAAGCCTCAAATTACGGTATCAGAGGCGAGTGAGGAACTATGACGGCAGAATGGGCAGTAGCAGAACTACAATTTGCTTGTTTAGGCGATAAGCGTCGCCAGAAAAGACTGGTGCGAATTGTCTCCGACTTAGCCTCACAGCCCCATGCTACGGTGCCACAAGCATCAGGGGATTGGGCAGCCACTCAAGGGGCTTATGACTTTTGGTCATCTCCACGAGTCTCGTCAGAGGCGATTCGCCAAGCCCACCAAAGAAGTACCTTAGAACGAATCAAAGTACACCCAATAGTTCTGGCGATTCAGGACACCACAGAACTGAATTTCACCCACCACAAGAGCAAGAAAGGAATGGGACACTTGGATAGTGCCACCAGTCGGGGCCTGAAAGTTCACTCAGTATTTTGTAGCTCGGCTCAAGGAGTACCATTAGGAGTGTTGCACCAACAAGTCTGGGCGCGAGATCCTGCGACTATTGGTAAGAAGCATTCCAGAAATCAAACCGAAACCAAAGACAAAGAAAGCCAGCGTTGGTTAACAGCTCTTGATGCGACCCAGAAGGTGATGCCAGAATCGATTACTGTACTAACGGTAGCCGATCGCGAAGCCGACATCTATGACTTTTTAGCGACTCAAAGACCTGAGAATTCTCAGTTGTTAATTCGCGCCTATCACAACCGTCAAGTCAAGAACTCTGATGATACAAAAGAAGTAGAGCGACTACAAGGTGCGATCGCCAAAGTACCGATCGCGGGACAACTCGACTTGGAATTGCGAGCTAATCCGCAGCGCTCAGCTCGTAAAGCGACTCTGAACCTGCAGGCTACAACCGTCGAAATTCTACCTCCTCAAAGCCACCCTCAGCGCCATAATTTACAGCCACTGCAAGTGCAAGTGATTCTCGCTTGTGAAGACAACCCGCCGGTCACA
>NZ_JAUBPR010000198.1:0-7197 GCF_036700845.1 Microcoleus sp. S13_C5 | reverse complement strand
CAACGGAAAAACTTTGGGGTTCCCACTTTTCACAACTGATAAAAAAATTCCACCCACATCTGCGGAATGTGGGTTCCAAATCGTCTAATTTTTTGTTCCAAATTTCGCGGAACAGCCAAGGCAACATAACTAATATAACTGCTACCGCAATTACCCCTCCCAAACTTAACTTTACTAGGTAATCTGCAAAGCTCATGTTAATAGCATCGCCAACAATGAATGTCGCCGGGTCGCCCACGATTGTCAGCAGTCCCGAACTGTTAGCCACAAATACCATTAAAATCAGTAACGGCACAAAATCTACACCAACTTCTTCTGCCATTGGCGGAATTAATGGTGCTAGCAGCATGACAGTCGTGGCATTGGGCAAAACTGCACAAAGTGGCGTAGTAATCGCGACAATACCCAGCAAGAGATTTTTGCCTTTGCCTTTTGCCAAAAGCACCATTTGAGTTGCCAAGTAGTCGAATACTTTGGTAGGCTCAAAGGCTCTCACCATTACCATGACTCCGAAGAATAAGCCTAGGGTGGCGTGACTTCGACCGATATATTCGATCGCGTTGTTTAACGTCATCACGTGGGTAAAAACCAGAATCACCGCTCCCAGAAATGCCGCAACTGTGAGGTGTATCCATTCTGTAATTATTAAGAAAACTACACATATAAATGTTGTTGCAGCGATCGCAGCTTGCAGGTTTTCCATTTAGTCCCCTGAAAAAATTAAAAATTAAAATTAAAAACTATTAGTCTGAGGAACTTTACTACTTAATGGCTCTTCTGTCAATAGGTTGAACGGCTGATTATCGGAGCAACAAGCTGGGATCGACCCCTAGAGAGAGATCCGCCAGAGGGAAAAATTTACATCAAAACTACTTCTTTTGGGAGGGTCGCGATCGCCAAAAGTTTGGTATGGCGATCGGGCGATCGCTCAACTACAATGAAGCATGGGCAATCTCTGCCAAACTCAACCCCCACGCAGACATCATGGACTACAGCCAAGTGCTCGCCGACAAAACCGATATTATCGTCAAAAACTGGATTGAAGCAGTTCGTCAGGATCGGAAAATTGAAAGCGCTGACGCCTTACCGCACTCAGCAATCGAAAATCACATACCTCACCTGCTGGAGGCGATGGCCACAGTGCTTTCCCAATATCAACACAGCGAAATAAAACTAATAATTGAAGCCAGTTTAGATCACGGATTTCTCAGAGCCGAACAAGGCTACGACGCCGCAGAAGTAGCCCGGGAATACCACTTATTGCGTCAAGTAATATTCTCGCAGTTAGAATCAGAATTGCTAGCAGGAACCACCGCCGACGTATTCAGAGCTTTTAGGCTGATAGATGCCGTAGTAGACGAAGCAATTGCCCAGTGTTTCAACAGCTATGTCGCTCAGAGGCTGCGGGAACTTCAACAAATTCAAACTCAATTACAGCTCACCAATCAAGAACTCGCTCGCCTCGTCAGCGTCAATAAAGAAAACGTCTACCATTTAGCTCACGAACTCAAAACTCCTCTCAACTCGATTATTGGTTATTCCGAACTGTTTTTGCGCCAAGAAAAATGGCAATCTGAAATCAAAGATACCCTCCCCGGCATCGAACACATCGAGCGAGTATTACGCAACGGCAGACAGTTGCTTCGCATGATTAATGACACACTAGAACTTTCTCGCGCCGAGGCCGGAAAAATTAAACTTAACCTGCGGCCCACTAATGTACAATCTGTAATTAACACCGTAGTAGAAATGATGCAGCCAATTGCTGATGCTAAAGGATTAAAGCTCGCTGTTACCAGCGACGGCGCCCCCACACAAGTAATCGCCGACGGACAGCGGCTGCAACAAATTCTGATCAACCTGGTGAGCAATGCCATTCGCTATACAGAATCTGGTAGCATTGAATTAAGTTGCCACCCTGCTGGAGAAGGAAATTGGGCGATCGCAATTACAGATACCGGCATTGGCATCGCCCCCGAAGATACAAAGCGCATCTTTGACCCCTTCTTTCAAGCAGGAGAAGCAGGCAAACAGCTCTTTCCCACCGAAAGCACTGGCCTGGGATTAGCAATAGTATCGCGGCTCGTCTCGCTGCTGCAAGGCAAAATCGAGCTAGTATCAGAAATAGGAGTCGGCTCAACTTTTACCGTGATTCTGCCGCAAGAAGTTAAAGTCCTCCAAGAAGTAATTTAAAAGTTAAGAATTGTGAGTTATACATCCCAGTTCTTAATTCACAACTCATAACTCTTAACCCATAAATCCGCAATTGCTTTAGTTATCATACTGTCGCTATTGCACCGCAGCTACTTTGAAGTATGAGCAAACACCGGTTTGCTATCTTCTAAACAAGCCATCTACAAGAGACGATATCGAACTAACTAACCAGATAAAAGCGCTTGCCAGGAAAATGTTCTCTCGAAGTTCTCTTTTATCGATCCTGTAACTCGATCCGCGTCCCCCTCTACCTGCCCCGTCGCGCTCTAAGTCATAAATGACCTTTTCTGCGTACCATCTCTCTGACTTTCCGGGATACCTTTCTCTAGCATTATTCAGCAGTCGTTTGGCTAAAGCTTTGTTTCCTTTGACAGCTTGCAACAAGTGTCTATCTATCCCTTCTGTGTCCTGGGAATCGCGCCATATAAAAAAAGCGATAATAGCAATTGCTACTAACAGACTTATTGTTAGTATGGGTTTCACAGCTTATTTATCTATTAAACTACCCTATTATTCTATTTTAGAATTTGATTTGGTGACAAGATGCCACCCCGATAATATACAATTTTTAACATTTTTGGTCCCGGAGAGCTTTATAATAGTAAATCGTACTGTATCGTACTGTACGAAAAACTCTTGGTCAGAAACGCGATCACATCCTACTGGTAGTATAATAAGTATATCAAAGCCTCTTTAACAGAACATTATTTCGATGTCCGCCCTCTACGCAACCCCTACCGTGACAGCCTTTCCCCTAACAGCCGTTGTTGGACAAGAAGCAATCAAACTAGCCCTACTTTTAGCAGCAGTCGATCCCGGATTGGGAGGAGTTGCGATCGCAGGTCGCCGCGGCACCGCCAAATCAGTCATGGCCCGCGCCTTGCATTCCTTATTGCCGCCAATTGAAATTATCAAAGACTCTTTTTGCAACGCCGATGCTGAAGAAGTTATTGTGGAACAGGCATCTTGCTTGTTAGCCGAAAATAGCGAGCCAGATGCCCACACCACAAATACTAATCTCACCACCGAAATTATTCCCACACCCTTCATCCAAATTCCTTTGGGTGTCACGGAAGACAGACTCTTAGGTTCTGTCGATGTCGAACAATCAGTAAAATTCGGTCAAACCGTATTTCAACCAGGACTCTTGGCCCAAGCAAATCGAGGCGTACTTTATGTAGACGAAATTAACCTCCTTGATGACAATATTTCCAACCAATTGCTAACAGTATTAACCGAAGGACGCAACCAAATAGAGCGCGAAGGCATTAGCTTCCAACACCCCTGCAAACCTTTATTTATCGCCACCTACAACCCCGAAGAAGGGCCGCTGAGAGAACATTTGCTCGATCGCATCGCGATCGTACTTTCAGCCGACGCAGCACTCCAACTAGAAGAAAGAGTCTATGCAGTAGAACAAGCTTTATCCTACTCCAGCTCCCCCCAAGACTTTCTCAATCAATACGCCGAAGACACCGACAACCTCAAAACCCAAATCATTCTAGCCAGAGAATGGCTCAAAGATGTCAGCATTAAACGCGAACAAATTGCCTACCTAGTAGAAGAAGCCATCCGGGGTGGCGTTCAAGGACACCGCGCCGAAATATTCGCAGTCCGCGTCGCCAAAGCCGCCGCCGCCATCGAAGGACGCACAGAAGTTAACGCCGAAGACCTGCGCCGCGCCGTAGAATTAGTCATCGTACCCCGCGCCACCATCATCCAAACTCCCCCAGACGAAAACTCTCCTCCTCCTCCCCCCCCACCGCCACCCCAAAAGCAGTCAGAACAAGAACAAGACGAACCAGAAAACCCGCAAGAAGACGAAGAAGACCAAGAGGATGAAGACAACCCGGAACCTGAAGAAGAACCCGAAAAAGATACCATTCCCGAAGAATTTCTCTTCGACCCCGAAGGCGTAATTCTCGACCCCAGCGTGCTTTTCTTCGCCCAAGCCGCCAACCGTCAAGGCAAATCGGGCAGTAGAAGCACCATTTTCTCCGAAGATAGAGGTCGTTACGTCAAGCCAGTCTTACCCAAAGGCCCCGTCCGCCGCATCGCCGTTGACGCCACCCTCAGAGCCGCCGCACCCTACCAAAAAGCCCGCCGCGACAGGAATTCAGACCAGGAATCCACCGCCGGCTCAATCACAAATCGAGAGAAGCGTGTATTTGTCGAACAGGGAGATATTCGGGCGAAGCGCTTGGCCAGAAAAGCTGGAGCTTTAGTCGTATTTGTCGTCGATGCTTCCGGTTCGATGGCCCTCAACCGGATGCAGTCGGCCAAAGGTGCAGTCATGCAGCTACTCACAGAAGCTTATCAAAGCCGCGACCAAGTTGCTCTGATTCCCTTTCGCGGAGAACAAGCAGAAGTGCTGCTACCGCCGACTCGCTCGATAGCCTTGGCCCGTAAGCGTTTGGAACGGTTGCCCTGCGGCGGCGGTTCCCCCCTGGCCCACGGTTTGACTCAAGCAGTGCGGGTGGGAGTCAACGCGCGTCAGTCTGGAGATATCGGTCAAGTTGCGATTGTCGCCATTACTGACGGACGCGGTAATATTCCTTTGGCTCGTTCTTTGGGGGAACCGATTGTAGATGGAGAAAAGCCTGATATTAAAAAGGAATTGTTAGAAATTGCTGCCAAAATTCGTGGGTTGGGAATGCAGTTGCTGGTGATTGATACCGAGAGCAAGTTTATTTCGACTGGCTTTGCGAAGGAATTGGCCAAGACTTCTGGAGGGAAATATTATCACTTGCCGAAAGCTACCGAACAGTCGATCGCAGCTATGACTAAAAATGCTCTGCGCGACGCGATCGGCTAAAATCCTGATACCCGCATTTATCTGGGGTTAAAAATCCAAAAATTAGACTTTTAGCCAAAAGTCTAATTTTTAACTCTCACTCTCCGGCGACTCACCGCCAACGAACCCGCAACTAAACCCAACCCTACCACCGTCGAAGGCTCAGGAATTCTTACTGGCAGGGGCACGGGGTTTCCCGTCCCCCTGCTCGGGATTGAAGAAGTTGTAACTTGGGGGAGTTGACCACTATTCTGGGCCAGCAGCAAATATTCTGATCCCTGCCCTGAAGTAGCGGTATAAACAGCTCGGACATTAGCTGCAACGGCAGCTTGGCCACCGGAAATAACGGCCGCGGCAGCCAATAAAATCCCGGCTGTAGGGGGCAATAATTTGCGATCGAAAAAGGTGGACATGGGACATTACCTATTTAGCAGTTTGTCGATAGAACTCGATCTATTCATTAATTTTATGGGTATCCTCTGTGTGAGCTACCTTAGCAATTAACGGAACCGATTTTAGATTTTAGATTTTAGATTTTAGATTTTATATTTTAGATTATTCAAGTTTCTGGTCCCTAGTTTCAACTAAGTGGCAAATCAAAAACCTAAAATCAACTGTGGCCCCTGCCTCTAGCATATACTCCTTAATCCCCAATCGTAAATCCCCCCTCCAAAATTGATCGACTTTAAGGTAGCCCCTGGCCACAGATAGCGTCGGCCATGTAACCTCAATTATAGCTTTGCCGCAACGCGCAACGGTGCGAGACAGCGACACGGCACAGACCTGTACGCAGTCGATTATAAACAATCGATCCCAGCTTCGGAGTGATTTCACCCCCGTTCTTTATCAAATCTTTAAACTCTTTCAGGTTTTGCAAACACAGTGTAAAGCTGTCAAAATGATAGATAGCAATTCTCAGCCAAAATTAGGTAAATCCTCGTGAGTAACACTAGCAATTTCCGCGAAGCCGTGCGCGAGGCCAAAAACCACGCGCTAGTAGGCCCGAACGTCATCTCCAACGCTCTCCCCTTCGTGGGCGGCGGACTTGTCTTAACTGCTGTCGGCACCTACGGGGGCCTGGGAGTGATCCGCAACTATCCCGGGATCTTCTTTCCCACATTCATTGCCGCGATCGTCCTACAATTAATTCTGTTCTTTGTCGCCCGCGGCGCTGCCGAACAAAACAACAAAAATACCGCTTTGCCTCTGCTGGCAACCTACAGCTTGCTTACAGGCTACACCCTCAGCGGATTGGTGTCTATAGCCCTCAGAAGCGAAGGCGTCGGCATCGCCGGTATTGGTTTTGCTGCACTTGGATGTGGCATTACTTTTATCGCCGCCCGCCAAATTGGCTCCAACCTTTCTGAACAAGACGGCATGGCCCTCACCAAAACTATCAGTTTAGGTGTGATTGCTTTGTTAGTCGTCGTTGGCGGTCAGTTTCTGCTCTCTCTATTTGGCGTCTACACCCCAACTTGGTTGGAAATTGGCATTTCTGGCATCGGCGTGTTTATATTTGCCGGTGCTGCGATCGTCGATTTTTACATATTACCCCGCAGCTACCGCGACGATCAGTATTTGCCCGCTGCTCTGTCGATGTACTTGACCTACATCAACTTGTTCATTTTCATTCTGCGCCTACTGATTGCTCTCAACGGCCGGGATTAATTGAAACTTTAGCTTAAAAAAACCGCGGCTCGATCGACATCGGGTCGCGGTTTTTGATTAAGATTTGCAACCAAGATAGTCGTCATCCCGTCCTCTTGCTATTATCAACAAAACTTATATCATATCCGGTGCAGGCATGAGGTATAATTTTACTTTTTAATCACTCAATCAAAGGTCTTGTTATCTAATTCTGTCGATCGCGATTTCAATATTAATCACAAATTAATTGGGGAAAACTCATGTACTTAAAATATGAAGATATCAGGAGAGTCAGCGTAGAAATTACCTCCAGGTGCAATGCAGCTTGCCCGCAGTGTCCCCGCACCGGCAACCCGATTTTGCCGGGGGCGGAATTAAAGATGGAGGATATTGAGAGAATTTTTCCCAAAGAGTTTTGCTCTCAGTTGGATTTTGTTTATATGTGCGGCAACTACGGCGATGCTATGACTAGTACACCTCGGCGTAAATACACAGACTATTAGACAGCCAAGACTTTACCCTTATATGTCCACTTAAAAGGT
>NZ_JAUBPR010000197.1:4806-7314 GCF_036700845.1 Microcoleus sp. S13_C5 | reverse complement strand
CTCTTGTTTCATCTGTCGAAAGAATTCTTAAAGAATTTGGAGATAATTATGTAATTAATTTTGCTTAACTACTTAATAAGTCCTTGCTTCGTGAGAAGCCTTGTTGTCCATAAGGGGATTATTGCCATGAAACCGTTTATTTACGAAACTATGTACATTCTGCGCCCTGATTTGGGTGAGGAAATGACAGACCAGGCGATCGCTAAATATCAAACTATTTTGCGCGATCAAGGTGCTGAAAACATAGAAACTCAGCACCGCGGCAAGCGCCGTTTGGCTTACGAAATCGGCAAGCACCGGGACGGAGTATACGTTCAAATGAACTATACAGCTCCGGGCGCTGCAATTTTTACCCTGGAGCGCGCGATGCGTCTGAGCGAAGAAGTGATTCGCTATTTGACGATCAAGCAAGATGTGCCAGATGCACCTGAAGCGGAAGCGGAAGCTGAAGTCGCCGAGTAGCATTCGTGTCAATTTAACGTCTTATGTAGTACCCGTCTACTGTTTGACGATTAGGGCCGCTTATTCCCCGGCACGCCTTTCTTAAGGGCTACGCTGTACGCACAACTTGAAAAACTAACGTCAGAGCCTTTGGCTCCCCCTGGCATCCTCCTGAAAAAGAGGCTAGGGGGATATATGGAATTGTGGGTACAGCATAGTTTCTTAAGGGCGGGACTTGATGTTAATTGAAATTATAGGTGAATGGGCGATTGTTTTTCTAGGGGATGACGATCGCTCTTTTTTGTGGGGAGGCTGCTGGGACTTAATCTATTTTTATCAACAAAGAAAGCTCGCTTTTTGAGGAGAGCGAGGGCGATTCACTTTGGCTCAACTCTATCTAGTTGACTACAAAAAACTTGACTATGCTTGAGCATAGCTGCTTAATCATTGTAAATCTAATTGTGATCCGCTACTTATTAAATTTACTGTTAACTAAGGCAAATTCGACTTTCTTGAGAGGCAAAATTCTGCATCTATAACTCTGAACCAAACTATAAACTTATTTTGGCCCTTGGCAATTAAGCTGTTGTGCATTTAAATTGTATATTTCGAGTCCCGATCAAAAATCGTCAAATCCTCTCCCCCGATCCCCATCGCACCCTCTCCCTCTCTAATACCATAGGCAATCTAGATGCAACACAGCTTAGGTAGCCGCTAAAATGTGGCTCTTAGCCCTCTTAAGTCACTCTGGGAAAATAAAAATAAGAGCCAAATTTTTAACTGTAGATAGAGCTAGCATTTGAGCGTTTATTTTCTAACAGAATGGCTGAAATCAAGATTTTTGGTAAAAGTCTTATGCTATAAGCCTTCCAGATTATTTTTTGCCTAAAGTGACAGAAGAGGGTTAAACGAGGATAACCCTAACCCTCTTCTGTCACCCTGGGAAAATAAAAATAAGAGCCAAATTTTTAACTGTAGATATAGCGAGAATTTGAGCATTTATTTTCTAGCAGAATGGCTGAAATCAGGATTTTTGGTAAAAGTCTTATGCTCTAAGCGTTCCTGATTATTTTTTGCTAAAAGTGACAAAAGAGGGCTAATTTTCCTATCCATTCCAAAACCTTGTTCTAGGCGGGGATACTTGTATTTCCCCGCCTAGGGCTTGAAACTGTTAAAGCTAGGTCAGATACAGAGTAAAACTACCACCCTGGGTTTAGATAATCTTCTGCCGAAGTCCCATCACACGAAAAAGGAGTAGCTAAGGACCGTAATTCAAAAATTGTGTCGGTCAGACGGTCAATTTCTCGACCAAGCATACATTTTTCTTCGGTTAAAGTGGTTACTTCGTACTCCAGTGTACATTTTTCGGTGTCTAAGGCGTCGTACCTATCTTTCAAGGAAGAAATTTTTTCTTCACAGTATTTCAGAGCCTGGTCTTTTGCTGTAGTTGCTTCCAGCAAGGTATTGTAAGATTTTACCAACGCTGCATTTTTTTTGAACAAGCAAAAATTAAACTGTGCTAGAATCTGAATCTCTCTTTCTAATGCAGAGAGATTTTTCTTGGCATGAGATAGTTTGTTGTACAAACTAACCCATGTTAGGTTATGCTTAGACATGGATTACAGTGTCCTTTTATTGTTTGTTTTTTGGTGGTAACAGTTAGAAGTTGCGCCACCGGAGATTTTTAATTGAAACAAAAGTCCTACCTGGATGGCCGTCTAGGTGGGCTTTTTGTTTTAATTATCAAAATTAGACCATACCACTTTTTATTTTAAGCAGGCACTACAAAATGCTTGTTTCTCAGGAATCAATGCATCAAAGCACTTAACTCTAAAATAGAAGCGCGATATAGACAAGTTTGACCTTATACCAAAGCATAACAGAAAATTTCAATTTTACAACCACATTTCCAAAAAAAAATCAAAACACATGGGTGTCAATATTTACGGTTTGGCTAAATTTCATTAGCAGAAGACAGCAGACGGTGGACAACGAATCCATGCGGAATTGATACAGAATCGAAAGCGAATCGATTGCGAATCGATTGCGAATCGATTGCGAATCGAT
>NZ_JAUBPR010000197.1:0-4706 GCF_036700845.1 Microcoleus sp. S13_C5 | reverse complement strand
TGTGAAGGGACAACGAATTGACAACGAATTGACAACGAAGGGACAGCGAATTGACAACGAAGGGACAGCGAATCGATTGTGAAGGGACAACGAATTGACAACGAATTGACAACGAAGGGACAGCGAATTGACAACGAAGGGACAGCGAATCGATGGCGAATCGATGGCGAATTGACAACGAATTGACAACGAAGGGACAGCGAATTGACAACGAAGGGACAGCGAATTGACAACGAAGGGACAGCGAATTGACAACGAAGGGACAGCGAATCGATTGTGAATCGACTGCGAATCGATTGTGAATCGACTGCGAATCGACTGCGAATCGACTGCGAATCGACTGCGAATCGACTGCGAATCGATGCTACTACCTACTTAGATCGGAATCGGTATTTTCCCGCATAGGGCTTGGAACCGTTGCCGCTACGTCAGGAAATGTAGCTATCCTGATTGACGACCGGAATCTTAACCCTCTTAAGTCACTCTGGGAAAATAAAAATAAGAGCCAAATTTTTAACTGTAGATAGAGCTAGAGCATTTGAGCGTTTATTTTCTAACAGAATGGCTGAAATCAAGATTTTTGGTAAAAGTCTTATGCTATAAGCCTTCCAGATTATTTTTTGCCTAAAGTGACAGAAAAGGGTTAGAAGAGGAATATTGTCAAATTTTGCCAACTGCTGCTTGAGGTTGGGCCTGAATCCACGAGCCAAAGCCCGATCGCACTCCCTGCAACCTCGATCGAGATTCTCGCCCCATAGCCCAATTGTAAAGTTTTGTGACAATTTTAATTTGGTAGCTTTAGATACAGAATTGTCTGTTATAGTGATAGAAAAGAAGAAAAAACCAGCCCAACATTAATCTAAAGAATACGGAGGAACCCCATATGTCTACCGAAAATCAAGCTCGCTCTCTGATGATGCGCCACCACCAACTGGTGAAGAACCGGCAGCAATCCATGCTCAACCGCACCGCCACCGAAGTCGGGATGGAAGATACGCACTACTGGGGTCACATTCAAGGCAAACCGCAGCCCAGCTTTCAAGCAAGTTACGATCGCAGCAACGCCACTATGAGCTAGGCCAAACTCAATTTCGACAATTGTCTACGAAGTTATTACCTATAATTTGGAGAAATCAGTTATGTCAACTCAAGAACAAGCCCGCACCCTGATGATGCGCCATCAACACGTCGTCAAAAACCGTCAGGAATCCATGCTGAGCCGTGTGGCTGCTGAAGTTGGTTTAGATGCTGGTTCTCCAGCGAGTATCGATCGCAAATAACCCCTTTTTTCAACGGCGAGATAGTTGAATCGAGTTTGTTGTTTGCCAGCTTAAAATTAATAATGTCAATTACAAAACCATCGCGACTTCTTCTTGAGTTCTAACTCTAGATTGGAAGCCGCGATTAGTTTTATGGGGAACTGGGAATTGGGAATTGGGAATTGGGAATGGGAAATTGGGTTCAAAAAAATCTAAAATCTAAAATCTAAAATCTAAAATCGTTCGACTGAGCGCTCACGCCGAAGTCTAAAATCTAAAATCTAAAATCTAAAATCTAAAATGGTATAATCCCCTTTCAGCAGATTGAAGGCTACTAGGGAGGTCATGATGTCGGACTGGAAAGAAATTGGCGGCGGAGTTACAGCACCCAGAGGGTATCGAGCATCGGGAATTACAGCGGGTTTGAAGCCTTCAGGCTTGCCAGATTTAAGTTTAATTTTGTCAGAGGTAGACGCGATCGCCGCCGGAGTTTTCACAACCTCCACTGTCCGGGCCGCTTGTGTGGACTACTGCCGCCAGCGTTTGCAAGCTAAACCCAGCGCGAAAGCAATTTTGTGCAATGCGGGACAAGCTAATGCTGCGACTGGCGAACAAGGTTTGGCAGATGCCCTCGAAAGTGCCAAATTGTTGGGAGAAGCGCTGAATATTCCTCCAGAATCTATTCTTTTGGCCTCCACTGGCGTCATCGGACAGCGGATAAAAATGGAGCCACTGAGGGCGGGAATTCCCCGATTAGTTGCTGAGGCATCGGAAACTGGTTCCGATGCGGCGGCTAAGGCTATTTGTACGACTGATTTAGTGCCGAAAACGATCGCCCTGGAAACCATGTTTGGCGATCGACCCGTCCGCATCGGCGGCATTTGCAAAGGTTCGGGAATGATTCACCCGAATATGGCAACAATGCTGGCATTTGTAACTTGCGATGCAGCAGTGTCGTCGCATTTGTGGCAGGAAATGGTGAGTCGGGCGGCTAACAGAAGTTTCAATCAAATTACTGTTGACGGCGATACCAGCACCAACGATTCGCTAATTGCTTTGGCGAATGGTCAATCCCGCACACCGGCAATTACGGAAATGGGGGCAGATGCTGAAAAATTAGAGGCGATGCTGACAGAAGTTTGCGTACATTTAGCAAAGGCGATCGCCCGTGACGGCGAAGGTGCAACTTGTTTGGTGGAAGTGCAAGTTAGCGGCGCGCTGGATGAAGTTTCTGCAAGTAAAATTGCCAAAACAATTGTCGGTTCTTCTTTGGTGAAAGCTGCTATTTTCGGACGCGATCCGAATTGGGGCAGAATTGCGGCGGCGGCTGGGCGCGCTGGTGTACCTTTCGATCAAGAGAATTTGCGGATTCAATTGGGGGATTTTTTGATGATGGAAAACGGACAACCTAAAGAGTTCGATCGCGCTGCTGCAAGTAATTATATGAAAGCGGCTGCGGAGGGGGAATATTTGAAGGCTGATACGGTTGTAATTCAGGTTAGTGTCGGGAATGGCAGCGGTTTTGCGAAAGCTTGGGGATGCGATTTGAGTTACGACTACGTGAAGATTAATGCGGAGTATACGACTTAAATAAGTCCAGGCGGTGAGAAGTCCGGGCGGTTATAAACCGCGCCTAGACAAACAAAACCAGAGGAGAGCGGGTGCAAGGCAAATTTCACACAATTTAAACTCAACTTCCCCCCGTGGGGGGAAATCAAAAAATCTGAAACCTTTACTCACCGAGTTAATCTCAGCTTTTTTGCTACTCATTTTAAAATCGCTGAAGCCATTACAAAGATAAGCTTTTTATGATTTTAACTAAAGAGCGATAAAAATCTTATTCAGACTAAGTTTCAAGACTTTTTAAGCTTATTATTAATAAGTCTAATATAATGTTTGAAAACACGCCCTAACCAAAACTGTCGGAGACAAACACATAGCCACCACCATACCCGACAGCATTATCCACTAATATTAAGCCGCCATTGGTCTGCGGATCGCCACTCTGAGCAAGTCCATAATTCACCACGCGCAACAACCGCTGCGGCGTAAACGATTCCAATTCCACAAAATTGCCTGCATCCAGCCATGCTAGTTCTTCTGCTGTTAAACCTTGCCTTACAGCGTCGGGTAATTGACGGGCGGTTTGTGCCATTGTTTGAGATTGCTGCACAAACATATCGCGGGTTGCTAAGATTTGACGGGGAGAAATTCCCAAATCAAAAATCGTCACCGCTTGATTCGCAAACCAGTTTGGATTAGTTCGCAGTTGATGTACCAAGCCAACTCCAGCAGGGCTCGCATTGTGCAGTGCATACACTTTTAAATCGGTATTGCGCCGCAGCATTTCAATCACGGTACTGAAGATGCTTTGGGGATAGCCACTAATACTAAGAATCGCGCAGTTGTTTTCAAAATGGACGTTGTTGGCAATTAGGAATTGAGCTATTTCGTCACTGTCACAGATAATTGCGCGATCGAAGCTGTAGCCGCTGACTTCGCGATCGATGGTTGCGGGCAAAGCCTCTTGACGAGGTGCAGGGAGGAGTTTTTGTAGTGTACCGTTCACTCGTTGCCAGCGCTGTAGCCATTCATCACTCTGCGCTTGATTGACAAGAAATTCTTCACCAGTTATCTGTGGACGATTTTTTTCTGAAATTCCGAGCCAGTAGGAAAATAGCCCTAGTGCAGTCGCTGCGATGTATCCTGGGAAATAATTAAATATCAAGCTTCCAAAAATGCCTGTTACTAAAATAATTATCCCTAAAGTTTGCAAGTTTTTAGCATTAGTTTTTCTGCTACGAATACCTGTGCTTTGATTGAGGAATAGCCCTAACCAAAAAACATTATAAATAATCCAAATAATTAGTAATTCCCAATGTGAAAAACTGGAAAAATTAAAAATTAGACCAATAAAAGCAAGGCCTAACATTGGCACAAAAAAGCTAAGAATGAGGTAGAGAAGAATCCAGCCACATCCGTTTGCTGAGACCAAAGTGGGAGATTTTAGTCGTTTATCCATCAAATACAAAAACTGTTTGTGCGTAAAAAACAACATATTTTGGCTCGAAATATCTTCGATCGCCTTTTTGAAAAAGGGATCGGTGAATGCCAACTTTTTATCAGTGACGGTAGTGGGTTCAAAGACAAACGGATGGTTGCACCGTTTACAGCGACCTGAGTTCCTGGTACGATCGCTCAAAATGTTGTCGGTTTGACACTGGACGCATTTCATTCCCATTTCGGTTACTCCTGATTGATTTAATGGATTTATATCGTTGGCGGTTGTTTCGGAATGATTTTACCGCAGAGGCCGCAGAGGGCGCAGAGGAAGAGACAGATGAATAGTTAGGTTTAAAAGATTTGCCCGTTTAAGTAGTTAAGCAAAATTAATTACATAATTATCTCCAAATTCTTTAAGAATTCTTTCGACAGATGAAACAAGAG
>NZ_JAUBPR010000313.1:0-1072 GCF_036700845.1 Microcoleus sp. S13_C5 | reverse complement strand
AGGCTAGAACGGTATCAAGGGAGCCCCGGCCACTACCAGGGCGTCCCGTTTAACAAGTTGAAGCTGGAGCTGGAAGGCCCCAGTGGATATTCAACATGTCAAGTCTACACCTGAACGTCGGGGTCGATGTTTCTAAAGACACCCTGGATCTGTGCTTCTTTGCCAAAGACCAAATCAAGCACAGCTTCACAGTCAAGAACTCTCCAGCAGGGTTTGAGCAGATTGTAAAGAAGCTGGAGAAGATGGCTCCTAAAGACCAGTGGAGGATCACGATGGAAGCGACCTCTTCCTGCCACAAGGCTTTGGTGTGGCACCTGGCTGAAGAGGGAGTCCCTGCTGTGGTGATGGCTCCTAATCAGGCTAGAAGCCTTGCCAGGGGTCTTGGAATCATTAGAAAGAATGATGCGACAGACGCCTATGTTCTGGCTGTGTGCTCGCAGAAGAACTGGAAAACCCCCAGGAAGCCTCCCACCAAAGAACAGGCTGAACTTCAGGAGCTTTCAAGAAGGATAGACAGCCTTAAAGCTCAGGCGGCTGACGAGAAGAAGAGAATGGGCAAGCCTTCCGCCTGTGCAGAACTCATCAAATCCTGCACGAGAGTCATCAGACTTCTTGACAAGGAAATCCAGCAGGTGAGCCAGCTGTGGCTGGTAAAGCTGAAGCAGAGCCAGGAGCTTGTGAAGAAGCACCGCCTCATGCTGAGCATCCCTGGTGTGGGCCCTGAAACAGCCCGCAAGGTCTTGAGTGAACTCTTCTTGACAGATGAACTAAAGAACGTCAAGCAGTGCATCGCCTACGCTGGGCTGGCTCCGCAGGAATGTTCGAGCGGGACGAGTCTTAACCGAAAAGCCACCATCCACGGGACAGGCAGCAGATTCTTGAGGACAGCTCTTTTTATGGGAGCCATCTCCTGTTCCAGACATGATGCTGAATGCTCAGCCCACTACGACCGAATGCTGGAAGCCGGAAAACCTAAGAAATGCGCTCTGGTCGCCATCATGGCCAGAATGCTCCGCCGGATTGTGACAGTGGTCAACAGAGGAACCGAATGGACCCCAACCCCTTGACAATT
>NZ_JAUBPR010000312.1:0-1088 GCF_036700845.1 Microcoleus sp. S13_C5 | reverse complement strand
AAATTTGTGACAACTTGGGATAATGCACCTGGATAAGAATCTAGGGCCATTTTGGTGTCTCCCTTAATTTCGATCGAATGTTTGCTATTTCTCAATTTTGGTTTTAATTGGATTAAAATTTCATCGAGATAATCTCTGACTATGAAAGTTCGTCGTTCTTCGCTTGAGCGATCGACTGCCACTTCTTTAAAGCTCTGAATCAATGCCGCAGCCTGATTTAGATTAGTTAAAAGGGCGTTACTGCTAGTGGTGGCTATATCCAAAAATTCTTCTAGCTCGGAGCGCTTCATTTTGCCACTCTTATAAGTAGAAGCAAAGTCTGTGGTATGTTCTGCTAAAGCTGACGCAACGGTGACACCAACGCCGATGGGAGTATTAATTTCGTGGGCAACACCAGCGACTAATCCTCCCAGAGATGCCATTTTCTCAGATTCTACTAGCTTACTTTGAGTGGCTTTTAAAGCATCCAGCGTGTTGGATAATTCGTGAGTGCGATCGCTCACTAATTGCTCTAAGTTTTGATTGAACTCTTGCAAGTTATTGTAGAGTTGGGCATTTTCGATGGAAATGGCTATTTGGGCTGATAACAATTTTAGCAGTTCTAGTCTATCTGTGGTAAAGGCTCCTTCTGTGAGGTTATTTTCTAGGTAAAGAATGCCTGTCAGCTTGCCTTGGTGCAGCAGAGGAGTGCAGAGAATCGATTTCGGTTGAGTGGCTGCAATATAAGGATCGCGCGTAAATTGCCCCTCTTGGGTGGCGTTATTTAAAACCACGTTTTCCTGGGTGCGGATGACGTAGTTGGCGATCGCACTTGCGAGTTTTGGCGTTTCCCCAGAATCCGCTTCTGCATTCAGGGGATGCGAGCGCAGCACGCTAATTTCATCTTCCTTGACGGAACCTTCAGCTTCGATGGCCCAGTTTCCCGCTTTTTCTAAAATTAAAAATCCTTTTTGGGCGCCTGCATTTTCGATGGCGATTTTCATCAACCTTTCCAGCAATTTACTCAAAACGATTTCACCTGAAATTGCTTGGGAAGCTTTCATTACTGTGGCTAAATCTAGCGTCTCTCCCAAATTAGTGCTAGTGGT
>NZ_JAUBPR010000311.1:0-1090 GCF_036700845.1 Microcoleus sp. S13_C5 | reverse complement strand
TTATTTTATTGCAATTCAGCTCTAACCCTAAGTTTGAAAAAATAGTTTCGGTCAAAAACTTGTTATAGAACCACGTTTTTATGCTTCGCATAGAAAATGGAGTTTCCTGCTTGTCAGGTAACGTAGCCCAACAGGTGTACTTCATTAATGTAACAGTCATGAGCGATAAATTAAAATGGTTATACAGTTTTGTTTCTGAGCGAGCCTGACATTCTTCCAGTCCGCTATATTGTTTGGCATCCCGGATCAAAAACTCTATCTGGAACCGTAGCTGATAATACCGGATGATCTTTTCGCCTTTCAATTTCGCATCTGTGCTTAAAAGGATTACATACCCTTTTCGATCTTTGCTTTGCAGGTATATGACTTTTACAACTCGTTTCAGGGCTACACACCACGCTTTCAACTCATATCCCTCCATGTCCTTGTTCTTATAACAGCTCTTCCATTTGCGTTTATCTATCTTCTTTACATTTACCTTGCCTCCATACATCCGTTTACGGCCTCTGCCCGATTTTTGTGCACCGTTGTACAAATACTGCAGATTGGCATCCGGACGCATTCGTGTAATCACCTGTAACTGCATCGACAGCACCGGATCAATAAACGTTTTCTTCATAAAGTAGCCGTCCACTGCCAGATATTTCGTACATGACAGTATAAATTCTATATTCTTCTTTATGATTCCCACATAATGGGCTACCAATTTATCTTTCATGTTCGCCGGTGTTTGTACCGCTTCTACACTATAGGCTGTCGCATCTTCGACATCCACCATGGCCAGGCAACCGATTTCCAACCCAGGTTTGGCTCTTTGATCTTTTCCGCTCCAGTACCGGTCTTTACCGTAAGTCTTTTTGCCACTCTTGTTAATATACGAGGGATCGAAGGCGGCAATACACTCTTTGTCTTTCAATGAACCCATCGCTGCCTCAAACCACCCACTGAAATTTATTTTCCGGCTGAACTGATGCCGGATGCTTTTTTCTGAATAATCTCCTCCTCCATACCGGTAAAGGTTTAAAAAATTATGACGCACAGGTAGCATTACCCATTTTTCAAACATCCATTGCAAAAATTTACGCTGCGG
>NZ_JAUBPR010000020.1:0-84310 GCF_036700845.1 Microcoleus sp. S13_C5 | reverse complement strand
TTGTTTTAGCTTGACGGAAACGAGCTTGTAGCTCTTCTGGACTCAGATGAGGTGCGATCGTAATTCGTTTTGGCATTCTTTATTTGATGGGGGTGGTGTTCCTCCTGATTATATCATGGTTGATCGACCGGACATGATATCAACTCTTTATTGAGGATATCCATTGTATCACTTCAGTCAAGCACTGTCATGGTTGTAACACATATATTGGCCATCCACCTAAAGAAATATATTTTGGTAAGAAATAAGTAAATATTTGTAAACTATTATGGCGATGGAACCAAGAGTAGGAGAAGATAAACCCAGCAATAAGCTGGCATATAAAAATTTATCTGAAAAAAAATAATCTCCAAAAGGAAATTAAGATACAGGACATATTCTTGATAATCTCTCCTTAATGAGAATATCACTTGAGTGACGCCCGACGATTAAAAGGTTGATTAATTTCAGGGGACAGGGTGGTATAAAAAATACCTCAGCATTAGGTACTCGATCTAGTTGCGGTAAAGTTTTTGTCTAATAGGGTGTGATGAATATGATGATCAAAAAAATCAGCAAAGTGTTGGTGGGATTAAGAACCCGTCATTTTTTGATAATCGATGCAATTTGTTTTGCGAGCGCACCATTACTGGCCTTGGCAATTCGTTTAGATGATACATTGACTCTGGCTCCCTATCTAAACAGTCTAGGGGTAGTTACAGTATTATTTGTAGCAGTCAAACTAGCAGTATTTTATGCCGGTGGCTTCTACAAGCGTTACTGGCAGTATGCGGGTCTGGAAGAAATGACACAAATAATGATGCTGATAGGTATATCCCTAGCAGTGGAAATTATATTGTTCCAACAACTCTACCAGCTAAATAATTCCCAGATCGCAAATCTGCCACGCTCGCTGCCGCTACTAGACGCTATCATCAGCTTTTTGTTAGTGGCGGCCATTCGTTTCAGCATTCCAGCCCTGGAAAGATGGCACCAAAAACCGTGGAAAGTTCAGCAACGCGATCGCATCCTGATAGTCGGTGCGGGCAGTGCAGGCACATCTCTGATGCAAACGATGCAGAGGAGCCCAGAGGTAGGACTCGATCCAATCGCTTTCATAGACGACGACCCCAAAAAAATCAGCAAGCAGATTCGCAAACTGACTGTAGTCGGCAATCGCTGTAACATTCCGGAAGTAGTTCGATCGCTAAATATCGGCAAAGTTATGATTGCCATCCCCTCAGCTCCGGGAAAAGAGATTAGGGAAATCGTAGAAATTTGCCAGTCAATTGGAATTCCAACCAGCACCCTCCCCGGCCTCAATGAAATCATTAACGGTCGTGTCAGTTTAGGTAGCCTCAGAGAAGTACAGATTGAGGACTTGCTCCGCCGCGCCCCCATCCAAACCGATATCCAAAAAGTCTTGGGATTGATTGGAGGCAAAAAAGTTCTAATTACCGGTGCCGGCGGCTCCATCGGCAGCGAACTTTGTCGGCAAATATTAAAGTGCGCTCCTGCGGAAATCATCATCGTCGGACACGGAGAAAATTCTGTATTCAACATTCAACAAGAATTAGGAAAACTCCTGTCCGAACTTAAAAAAAACAGCCAAACCCAAACAGATATTACTCGCGTGACAGCCTTTATGGCCGATCTTCGCTTTCGCGATCGCTTAGAGTACGTTTTTCTAACAGTGAAACCAGACATCATTTTTCATGCGGCCGCTCACAAACACGTACCCATGATGGAATTAAACCCGCCGGAAGCGATTACTAACAATGTGCGGGGGACGAAAAATCTGCTGGATCTGGCATTGAAATACAATGTCGAACAATTTGTGATGATTTCCACCGACAAAGCGGTGAATCCAACTAGCATTATGGGAGCTAGCAAAAGAGTCGCCGAAATGCTGGTGCTGCAAGCAGCCAAAACAAGTGAAAACCCGTTTGTAGTGGTTCGTTTCGGTAATGTTCTTGGCAGCCGGGGTAGTGTCGTACCTACTTTCAAGCGACAAATTGCTGAGGGCGGGCCGATCACAATTACCCATCCAGATATCACTCGCTATTTCATGACAATTCCCGAGGCTGTTCAACTGGTTTTGCAGGCGGCAGTCATCGGCAGTGGCGGGGAAGTATTCATGCTTGAGATGGGGGAACCAGTCAGAATTTTTGATTTAGCAAAAGATTTGATTCGGCTCTCAGGATATGAAGTGGGCAAAGACATAGAAATCACGTTTACAGGGCTGCGACCGGGAGAAAAATTGTTTGAAGAACTGTTTATTCCGGGCGAGAAATACAACCGCACTAAACACGAAAAAATTCTGAGTCTCGGCAATGCCAGCCGCCTAGTGAAAGAAAATATTGACCAGGAAGTAGAAGCCCTTTGTCAAGCGGGCGATCGCAATGATACGAATTTAATTGTCTCAATGCTACAGCAGCTAGTGCCTGAGTATGTACCAGGGTATTCAACCGCCAATTTGCACGCCAATACAGCCAAAGAAACAACCGCTCCGGCAAAGATTAGCAATGCAGCATCAGTTAAGTTGGAGAATGATTTGCGGGTGGCTCTTGCCAATGAGGATTTTCGGATTTACTATCAGCCGATCGTCTGCCTGGAAACTAATCAGATAAGTGCTTTTGAAGCGCTGTTGCGCTGGCAGCACCCGACTCGAGGTTTGCTTTGGCCTGACGAATTCCTACCAGCCGCAGAAGAAACGGGCTTAATTGTTCCTATTGGCGAGTGGGTGCTGCGGCAAGCTTGCAGCCAGATGCGGATTTGGCACTCGCAATTTCGCGTTAATACTCCCCTAACAGTCAGCGTGAATCTGACTAGCAAACAGTTTTTCCAAGCTGACTTAATCGAGACGATTGCCAAAATATTGAAAGAAACAAATCTCGATGCTTCTAGTTTGAGGTTAGAAATTCCTGAATATGTTGTGACGGAAAATTCCGAGTTGTCGGGGTCTGTTTTTCTCAAACTTAAAACTTTAGGGTTGCAAGTACAAATAGACCACTGCGGTCTCAGTGATGTATCATTAACTCACCTCTACCAATTGACGCGGCTGAAGTATGGGAAATTCGACAGTTTGAAGCTAGATTGCTCTTTAGTCAGCGGTCTGGATGCTAGCAACCCGAACTTAGAAATTCTCCAGAAAATTATTGCCATAACTCAGGATTTAGGTATGGGTATGATTGCCACAGGAGTAGAAACGAGATGGCAAATAGCTGAACTCAAAGCTCTGAAGTGCGTCTACGGACAGGGATACTTTTTCTCGCAGCCTGTAGAATGCGCCGCGGTAGGGAAATTGATGAGAGCTATGGCTGTTAATAATTAATGGGGCATTTGTGAATAAGTTTGAAATGGGAATACACGAGTGAGAATTAACCAATTAGCAAGCAGGTAATTAGCTACTCATGCAACAGTTGAAACCCCTAACATTACGCCGTAATTTTTCCTGGACTTTCACTGGCAATCTCGTTTATGCGGCTTCCCAGTGGGGGATGTTGGTGTTGCTTGCTAAATTGGGCAGTCCTGAAATGGTTGGTCAATTTACCTTGGGTTTGGCGGTGACAGCCCCTGTTATCATGTTTACTAATCTGCAACTGCGAGGTATCCAAGCGACAGATGCGAAAGGGGAGTATGTTTTTAGCGATTATCTGGGTCTGAGGTTAATTGGAACGGGGTTAGCACTCTTGATAATTGCGGGAATTACGCTCAAAGCTGGATATCGGTGGGAGACTTCGCTGGTGATTTTGGCGATCGCACTGGCGAAAGCATTTGAGTCGATCAGCGACGTGTTTTACGGACTGATTCAACAACACGAACGGATGGATCGAATAGCGATCGCCCTAATGATTAAAGGCCCGTTATCGCTGTTACTTTTAGGCATCGGAGTTTCTCTGACTGGGAGTGTTGTAGGGGGAGCGATCGGATTAGCAGTTGCGTGGGGTTTAGTCCTATTCGGCTGGGAGATTCGCAATGGTAGATTAATTTTAAATAGTTCTTCGCATCCGAAAGAGGAAGCAGATTTATTAGTTGCCGATGCTCAACCTGCAAACAGCCACAATCCCTTGTACCCGCGCTGGCACCGAAAAACTTTGAGCAAGTTAGTTTGGCTGGCTTTACCTCTGGGTTTTGTGATGATGTTGATTTCGCTGAATACTAATATTCCTCGATACTTTATCGAGCGGTATTTGGGCGAACGCGAACTGGGCATTTTCGCTGCCATGTCTTACCTGATGGTGGTTGGGAGTATGGTTGTGAGTGCGCTAGCGGAATCGGCTAGTCCGCGTCTGGCAAAATATTATGCCGCTGGAAATAGCACCGCTTTCCGCACACTTTTGCTCAAGCTGGTGGGGGTTGGCTTGATGTTAGGTGCCGGAGGCGTTTTTGTCGCTGTTGTTGCCGGCCGGGAAATCCTAACTTTACTCTATAAACCGGAATATGCTGAGCGGGCAGATTTGTTCGCGTGGCTGATGGTGGCTGCGGGTATAGGTTACGTTTCTTCCTTTTTGGGTTACGGGATGACGGCGGCTAGATACTTTCGGGTGCAAATGCCTTTGTTTGTTTTGGTAACTGGGAGTTCTGCGATCGCTTGTTTCTGGTTAATTCCAACGCAGGGAGTCCGAGGGGCGGCGATCGCGCTGATCGTTGGGGCGATCGTTCAAGTTAGTATCACTGTCGGAGTTCTCATTCATGCACTGCACAAGTTACACGTTGTTCGGAGCTAAAAAATAAGAAGTAGAAAGTTATGCCTAAATGTTCAGAGTGTCGGATGTTAGTAAATAACCAATGTTCTGCATATACAAAAGCTAGCGAGATCCTAGGTAGAGAAATCCCGCCACCGCCATTAGGAGCTTGCATGATTCCCATTGTCGAAGACTATCTCAGTTTAATTGAGCCTGGTATGCGCGTTTTAGATATTGGCTGCGGTTCGTGGGATCTTATCAAAAAATATTGCCAAAACGTAGGGGCAGATTACGAAGGAATAGATACTGATCCAGAATATTTTGGCAAAAAAACGGCTGCCACTAGAATTGAAAATTTAGCAGATTTATCTTTTCCCGATGAATACTTCGATCTAGTGATTGGAAATCAAACAATGGAACATTGGGGCGAGTATGGCTGTTCACTTCAATGGGGACTTTACCAGTGTTTTCGTGTCTGCAAGTCACAGGGCCGAGTGCTAATGAACGTACCCATTCATTTTCACGGAACTAAAAATTTTATCCTGGGAGAAATTACAAAAATTCAAAGCTTGTTTACTCCATTTTCAGGCAAGGTTGATTTTCATAAGTGGGCCGATGTTTCCGCTCCTCTTCCATCTTTATTTCTTTACCCTGGATACTGGGTTTTGCAGGATAAGCCAGCCTATGTATTAGATATTCAAGCAGTAAAAGACAAACATTTACCAAGCCAGTATAACAATCGTAGCGCTAGAAAAGAACGAGCTGCACAATTCCTAAATTATCCTTTTTTTTACAATCTTTACCGATTTTTGCGTAAAGTTGGTATTTTTTTGCAAGATTTCGCTTTTTTGCCTGATGAAAACTAGCAAAATATTAATTTATGATAGCTGGGTTCGACTCAAAAGTATTGGCAGTTTGCTAGTGCTTATCTGCTTAGCAGTGCCACTTATCTTGGCGGTTAATACTTGGTCTATTACCAGCAATGACAATATACTCATCACATACCCCATATCAAAATTATCCCAACCAAGCAGTACATATTCAGTAACAGTAAATGGTCAGCCTATAGTGGCAGAAAAATACAACTCGTTGAGTTACGTGCACTTCACTTTTGCAGGGATAGCTAATATTGAGATTACCGCTAAAGAAAATATTAAAAAATATACTTTGAGTCCGAAGCGGTACAATCTCAAATCAACAAACACCGACAATAAAATTTCTTTTTCGCTCGCCGTACCCAGAAAAATGATCCTCCATCAAGTAAATGCGTTAGAGGAAAAATTGTTTATTTTCGCAGATCCTTTGGAAGATAGCCCGCCGGAGCTCGGTCAGCCCAATGTGAAAAATATCATAGACTACGGTGTTGACCGCACAGGTAAAAGCGATGCGACAACAATTATTCAACAAGCCATAAACGACGTTTCAGCAAAACTTGGCGTGCTTTATTTCCCTCCTGGCATCTACAAAATTAAACAGCTCAATCTCAAGAGCAATATGACCATATATTTAGCGGGAGGTGCTGTGCTGGAAGCAACCAAAGAAATTAACCCTTCCTACGGGCAGGGGTTAATATCTATGGAAAACGTCAACAATGTAAAAATCATGGGACGCGGAGCTATAAAAGGCAATGGCTCTTACTGGCGTCCTCGCGGAGGATGGTACAGTTTAATTTTGGGAGAGAAGAGTAATAATGTGCTGGTTCAGGATATTATCATCCTAGATCCGTGTGTAGCCAATGTCTGGATGTCACATTTAGAAAATTGGCAAATATACAACGTAAAAATCTTGGCCGATCCCAAAGATTTTATCAATACAGATGGCTTTGATTTTTGGTCATCAAGAAACATAACGGTTGAAAATATTCTTTATCTAGGTACAGATGATGCTACATCTCACGGTGGTGACAAAAAGAGTTATATCAAAGACAATGAAAATATTAATGTCGTAAATTCTGTA
Source organism: Microcoleus sp. S13_C5 (assembly GCF_036700845.1). Taxonomy (NCBI): domain Bacteria; kingdom Bacillati; phylum Cyanobacteriota; class Cyanophyceae; order Oscillatoriales; family Microcoleaceae; genus Microcoleus; species Microcoleus sp. S13_C5. The sequence continues at coordinate 77,687 of NZ_JAUBPR010000020.1, read as the reverse complement.
TTTTATGCAGGTGGCGGTTTCAAAATAGGTACAAGCTTAGCACAAGATTTCGTCCGCAATATTACTTACGAGAATATAGATGTAGTGTATGCAGATGAACTGTCAGGTTTCTGGCCTGTAACAGGCGCGAATTTTGAAAATATATACTTCAAGAATATTAGGGTTGAAGAGATTCTGGATGCCCCAAAAGGCTGGGGTTCAGCGGCTCTGTTTCAGTGGCGGATTCTGGTAGCTTCATGGGAAGCCACTTCCTCTCCTAATAATTTGGGTTACATCAGAAATGTCTATGTCTATAATCTAAAAGCAGACGACCGAGGCGGCACAAGTTCTGTTTTTGAGGGCTATGATTCGCAGCGCAACATCAGCAATGTAATCTTTGACAATTTGTATATTGGAGGTAAATTGACTGTTAATTCAAAAGATGCCAATTTTGACATTGCAAATCAATATGTTGATTTGAAGTTTACCAGCAGCAATCCTACCATTGTTAACATTTCCGTGATAAAGTTGTATGCATCTGCACGGGGCGAAACCGGACTATTTCGCGTCACTCGCACAGGTGACACGAGTAAAGAATTAACGGTGAATTACACGATTCGAGGAACAGCTAAAAATGGAACAGATTACCAAACTATTCCTGAGGCGGTGACAATTCCAGCAGGTGCTTCCGAGGCTGCGATCGCTATTCTTCCCAAGCCGAAAAATCAGCAAAAAGGACTCAAGACTGTTTTTCTATCTCTTGAGAACCTGCCAAATAGCACTGATTATATGCTGGACCAGGATTTCCATGCAGCAGTAAACATTCGCAACTTTCGCAATTAATTAAAGTGAATGACTAAAGTGAGCAATTATCCGTATATTAACCAAATCGATCGAAATTCAATCAGAATTCTCCATGTCGTAGGAGCAATGGATCGAGGTGGAATCGAAACCTGGCTCATGCACATTTTGCGACACATCGATCGCGATCGCTTCCAGATGGACTTCCTGGTTCACACGACAAAACCGTGCGCTTACGATGACGAAATTCGCGCGAGCGGCAGTAAAATTATCCCCTGCCTTCATATCAGCAAACTCTGGACTTATGCAGCTAATTTCCGGCGCATCCTCAAGGAATACGGGCCATACGACATCGTTCACAGTCACGTCCATCACTTTAGCGGTTACGTTCTCCGTTTAGCAAAGCAGCTAGGTGTAGGCATCTGTATTGCCCACAGCCATAATGATACCTCCGCAGTTGAGTATCGAGCAGCATGGTATCGACGCGGGTATCTAACTTTGACAAAAAGGTGGATTTCCCACTATGCTTCCCTTGGTTTGGGATGCAGCAACAAAGCAGCAGCAAACCTTTTTGGTTTAGATTGGCAAAGCGATCCGCGCTGGCAAATCCTTTTCTATGGCATTAATCTGAATCCACTCCGCGATCGCATCGATCCCGTTCCCCTGCGGAGTGAATTGGGTATCCCCAGTGATGCCTTTGTGATTGGTCACGTTGGCAGATTTGTAGAGCAAAAAAACCATGTATTTCTCTTAGAAATCGCCGCGGAAGTTGCCAAGCACGAACCAAAAATGCGACTGCTGCTAGTGGGTGAAGGTTCACTCCGACCCAACATTGAGCAAAAAGTGTTGCAGCTAGGTTTGAGCGATCACGTCATCTTTGCAGGTGTCCGACCTGATGTACCCCAGCTAATGCGAGGTGTTATGGATGTGTTTCTATTTCCATCCCTTCACGAAGGACTAGGCTTAGTATTAATTGAAGCACAAGCAGCGGGGCTACCCTGTATCTTTTCCAATGTTGTTCCAGAGGAGGCAGATGTGATCAAGCCTCTGGTGCAACGAATATCCCTATCACAACCAGTTTCAGAGTGGGTTCGAGTTGTTTTACAGCAGCGAGAAATGCGTTCGACTATTACTCAGTCTGATGCCTTGGCGCAGGTGGAAACTAGCCCATTTAATATTGAGACATCTGTAAAGCAGTTAGAAAGTATTTATCAATCTCAATTTACTAGGGAGGATATTGTTGTATGATCGAGCCAATATTCCGTCGCCAAGCTGCATACAAAAATAGTTGTTTCATTTCATTTTTTCTCTCCATCTTAATCCTAGCAGAATTTCTGCCTAGGTCGGAGCAGTTTTTCCACTGGTTTGTCATTCCTGTTACATTAAGTGGAATTTTAATTGGTATTGATGCTGTTGATTGGTTTAGGGGGCGCTTGAACATCTTCGATCCAGTTGGCATTCTTGGTTTACTTGGTTTCCATTTCTTTTTCTTAGCTCCTCTTCTCCACGTTAGGTGGGATGCTTGGGTAGAACCTTGGTATACTCCTCCTTCCGACTGGCGGCCTTGGCTAGGGTATATGGCCCTCTTAAATTTTTTTGGTATTTGCATATATCGCCTTTCGCGAAGTCGTGCCTCCCTACCCAACAAGCATCAGTTAAATCGGAAAAAAATTAGGACAATTGACCCGAAACGGTTTCCACTATTTATTAGTATCGCCCTATTGATTTCTGCTGTGCTACAGGTATTTACTTACCAAAAATTTGGTGGCGTGATGGCCTACATCAATGCTGCCACATCTAATGATACAGAGTCAAACCAATTCCAAGGTATGGGCATATTATTCCTAGTCTCAGAAAGCTTTCCTATTTTGGCATTAATTGGGTTTGCCGTCTATGCTCAAAAGTACAAACGACTGCGAACTTTGCCGGTATTGATAGGAGTTTTAATCGTATTTTTTGTTCTGCAAATGTTTTTTGGAGGACTTCGTGGCAGTCGTGCTAACACTATATGGGCACTTTTTTGGGCGTTAGGTATCATTCATTTCTGGTTGCGAAAAGTTTCTAAAAAAGAAATTGCTGTTGGCTTGGTTCTTTTGGTATTTTTTATGTATTTTTATGGATTTTTTAAGGGGGGGGGTATAGACGGCTTTCAAAACGCTTTAGAAGATCGTTCTGCTGCAGAAGAAAAGTCAGGTAGAAGTTGGAAAGGTTTACTGTTGGGAGACTTGGGACGGAGTGATGTTCAAGCCTTCGTGCTATACCGCATAGTTCGTTACAATAGTGATTATGAATATGCGTGGGGCAGAACTTATTTTGCTGCAACTACTATCCTAATACCGGGAGCTATTTTACCGAATAAACCGCCTAACAAATCTATGGAAGGAACTAATGTCATGTCTGGTATGGGTTCTTACAATCCTCAAGAGCCTGGGAAATGGGTTGCATCTAAGGTTTACGGACTTGCCGGCGAAACAATGCTCAACTTTGGTCCCCTGCCAGTTCCGTTTACTTTTATTGTTTTGGGCATTATTGTAGGGCGCGTTAAACGTTGCCTGGTGACATGGGACTCTTCAGATATCCGGTTAGTATTGTTGCCCATGATGGTCAATTTTTGTTTTATAGTTCTGGTCAGCGACCTTGATAACGATATATTCTTTCTCTTTAAGAATGCTGGATTTCCAGTTTTAGTGCTTTGGAGCAGCTCTAAAATAAAAGTTATCGATTGTGAAGATAAAAGCAGGTTTTCATCACCAGATACTCAACAGTACTTGGCTCCCAATATTCATTCTAAATTCCAAGATTAGAATAGCGAAAATGATAGTTTTCACGATTTTTATAAGTTGTAATCGGTTAGAGGAGTCGGAATTATGATAAGGGTTCTTCATTTAATCACAAGTTTGAATAGAGGGGGAATTGAAACTTGGTTAATCTCTATGCTGCGAGAAATCCCTAGAGGTAAATACCAGATGGATGTCTGTTGCAAAGGAACGGATATAGGCCCACTTGCTAGCCTTGCAGAGCAAGCGGGTGCTAAAGTGATTTCTTGTCCGTTAGGTCCGGCTCATGTTGGTTTCGCTGCGAAATTGCAACGTACTCTGAAAGAGGGGAAATACGATATACTTCATAACCATTTAGAGGCTTATAGCGGTTTTCCTGTATGGGTGGCTCATCAAGTGCAAATTCCAGTGATTACTTCATTTCACAACACTCACTTTGGGGCCCAAACCTCGTTTACGCGGCTTCCTATCATCCGACAAATGCGCTCAGTTTACTCGGTTATTAGTATTGGTTATGCACTCCGTAATTCGGAGCTGGTAACGGGTTGTTCTCAGGGTGTAATTAACAGTCTCGATCCTGATGGTAAAAAACTGCAAACACGCTCTAGGATTTTGTACTACGGTGTCAATATACCTGAATTAGCAACCGATGAAGAGTCTGCCCAGTTGCGTAAAAGTTTTGGCTGGGAGGCGGATACGCCCATCATCCTGCACGTAGGACGTTTGATCGAACAGAAAAATCACCTGGGATTGTTGTCAGTTTTTCAGCGAATTTTAGAACAAGTCCCCACTGCAAAATTGCTTTTAGTAGGAACAGGTCCTCTGCAACAAATGATTGAAAAGTCTATAAGTCAACGCGGTCTTTCTCATGCCGTTCGTTTGCTGGGCGCGCGAGATGACGTACCATCGTTAATGAGCAAGTGCGATATCTTTTTATTCCCCTCAATTCATGAAGGGTTCCCGATGGTGGCACTAGAAGCAAATGCTAGCGGTCTTCCGGTTATAGGATCGAGGATTCCCGGACTGACAGAAGCAGTGCGAGATGGTGAAACAGGGTTCTTGAAAGAAGTAGGAGATATCGAAGGTATGGCTGCATCTGCGATCGCGCTCATCAAGGATTTTTCCTACGCTCAGCAGATGAAAAATTCAGGACGTACTTGGATCGAGGACAACTACTCAACAGAGGTAAGTGCCAAAAGATTACTAGATATTTACAACTCTTTCACCTAAATTAATTTTGAGGAACCGAAAATGAAAGTATTAGTTACAGCTAGCGCCCGCTTTGCTATTACCAGCGATGGAAACTTGTGGACTCCCAATGCCTCACTGCGCTATTACTTGTGGGCCCGGTATTTAGAGGTATTTGATGAGGTGCATCTAATGACGCGGGCTAAATTTCACTCTGAACCGCCAGCGGGATGGAATTTGGTTTCTGGACCGGGAATTAAGGCGGTGCCAGTTCCCTATTTCATAGGTCCTTGGGAGTTTATCAAAAATTACGCGAATATCAGAAAAGCTGTAAACGGGGTAGCCCTTGATGCTGAAGCGATACTGTTACGCATACCCTGTACTATTGGCACAGAAGTCTTGCATTCATTACCATCGGGAAGACCCTATGGTGTTGAAGTTGTTGGTGATCCTTACGACAGCTTTGCACTAGGCTCTGTCAGACACCCCTTGCGCCCCCTCTTCCGCTGGTGGTTCCCCCGCGTACTTAAGCAGGAGTGTGCTGGGGCGGTGGCGGCGGCTTATGTCACAAAAAAAGCTCTCCAGCGACGGTATCCTTGCCCCAACTTTTCGGTGGGCATATCAGACGTACAGCTTCCCGATGAGGCAGTGGTTTCTAAACCTCGTCCGCGACGTGAGGCGGGCACTTGTACCCTGATTTTTGTAGGCTCTTTGGCTCAACTATATAAAGCACCCGACGTGCTGATTGAAGCTATTGCTGTCTGCGTGCAAGAGGGATTGGACATCAAGTTGATTGTAGTAGGGGACGGACAGTATCGGGCAGAACTGGAAGCGCGATGTGCAACATTGGGTTTGGGGCAGCGAGTTAGTTTCCAAGGCTTGTTACCCACCAGCGAAGCTGTATGCCAGCAGTTAGATTTGGCAGATCTTTTTGTCCTGCCATCCCACCAAGAAGGCTTGCCCAAAGCGATGGTGGAAGCAATGGCACGGGCATTGCCTTGTATTGGCTCTACAGTAGGAGGCATCCCGGAACTGTTACCCCCGGAAGATATGGTTTTCCCCGGCAATGTAACAGCTTTGGCAACTAAAATTCGCGAGGTAGTGACTGACCCGGAGCGCATGACTCGGATGTCGGCTCGCAATTTGGAAAAAGCCAAAGAATACACAGATGAAGTGCTCCGCGAACAGCGGAATGAATTTTACCGCTACGTGCGAGAGATGACTGAAACTTGGTTGAAGCAAAAAAACTAGGGTAAACTCGATTTTTGTCAGGTGTAATGAGGTGTAGTTTTTATGGCTATCGCAACAACAAATTTTACTTTGTGCAAATATAATAATATCCGAGAACGTGGGCAATTTGGAGCTTTTTTTAAGGTCTGGCGCTGCCGGGAATGTACCTTTACTTGGGTAGACCGCAGGGATTTAGCTAGACCTGAAAAGGAGCTTTACCGCTGTTTCTATTTAACTCCCACCTGGATTTCTACCTCCTACATGGGAACTTCTGTCGTACCTTATGCACCTAATTTGACGGTGAAGATGCTGGGATTGGCTGGATCGCTTTTGGGAAAAGGATCGATCCTGAGCGCTGAAGCTAAACCCATTACTTCAACTGAGAGTAGCAAGCATGAATAGTCTTCTAATTGTCACTACTATTCCAGCAACTATCCGCGCTTTTTTACTGCCTTTTGCCGATCGCTTCCGCGCTGCGGGTTGGCGAGTGGATGCAATGGCTTGCGGAATTTCAGACAATGCTGAATGTTTGCAAGCCTTCGATCGCGTCTGGGATGTAGAATGGTCGCGCAATCCTCTAGATCCCAGAAATTTTTTAGTTGCTCCGCGAGTGATTCGAGAGGTTGTAAAAACAGAACAATATGACATAATTCATGTACATACGCCGGTCGCTGCTTTTGTTGCTAGATACGCCCTCAAAGATTTGAAAAAGCAGCGTAAATTTCAGGTAATATATACGGCTCACGGCTTTCATTTCCATCCTCTAGGTAAACCGTTAAAGAATGCTGTTTTTCTGAATTTGGAAAAGCTCGCTGGACCTTGGACTGATTATTTAGTTACGATTAATCGCGAGGATGAATCAGCAGCAAAACGCTACGAAATTCTTCCCCCTGAAAAAGTCCGCTATATGCCGGGAATTGGAGTGGATCTCGATCGCTACAGTCCCGATGCTGTTTCTGAAGCTGATGTCGAGCAAGTGCGTCACGAAATGGGGCTAAACGGGGAAAATCAACTGTTTCTATCCGCGATGGAATTCATTCCCCGCAAGCACCCGCAGGATGTCTTAAAGGCATTTGCTAAACTGGCTCGATCTAATGTTCATTTGGCTTTTGCTGGAGACGGCCCGATGCTGGCCCAAATGCACCAATTGGCATCGGATTTGGATGTGAAAAATCAGGTACATTTTCTCGGAAACCGCCGAGACATTCCGACTTTAATGCGAGCTTCTGTGGCGACGCTGCTGGCTTCGGAACAGGAGGGATTGCCTAGAAGTATTATGGAATCTTTGTCGCTGGAAATTCCGGCGATCGCTACTAAGATTCGCGGGACTCAAGAATTGTTAGAATCCGGCTGTGGCCTTCTCTTTGAGGTGGGGGATATAGACGGATTTGCTAAGGCAATGGCTTGGATGTTGGATCGTCCTGAAGAGGTGCGAGAAATGGGCAAACGGGGACGCGAGCGCATGGCTGCTTGCGATTTGCAGCAAATCATAAAAATGCACGAAGAACTGTATGCCGAAGCTGTACCAATCTGACAGGAATATAATGCGAATTTTAATTACTTATAGATGGTGTCGCACAGCTTACATCGTCGCAGAAAGCCTCTGCCGCGCTGGATTTGAAAAAGAAGCAGGATTTGGCACCAGCGTACTGCGCGAACCGTGCGAACTTCCGCTGCTGCACGACTATACTCAAAAGATGGCAAAAGCACTGAACTGGAAAGGGATTGGACATTTTGACTTTATTGTCGATTCTCAGCTTTCTGGTGCCTATCTTATTGAGATGAATCCCGGCTTTTGGAGAGCACTGAATCTGGCTGTGCAGAATGGGTTTAATTTTCCCAGAGGGCTGGTAACTATGTTAACGAAAGGTGACCCAGATTCGGATTGTTTTAAACATTTGTTACAATCAGTTGCCAGTTTGTCGATAGGTGAGATTATAGCAGGTGTAGCTGAATTCCGCACAGGAAAAGGTCTGGCTCCCCTGGGTTCGGCGGGACGGATACTGTTTGGCGATCGCCCGCGCACATACGATGACTTTCGCTGGCACGACCCTTTGCCTTTGCTGATGGAATTAACACACTATGGGAACTCTTTCCTAGCATTGGGGGGAAATCTGAATCCTGTTGCAGCAGAAATGATGCAATAAATTATTAGGTTGTGGATACTTATGTTATTTCAAATGCAAGATTTTCAGGGAGGATTGCACTATGTACTGGGAAATCTGCAAACGTTTTTTTGACTTAACAGTTGCGCTCTTAGGTTGAATAATTCTATCAGTACCAATGGCACTGATAGCTATATCGATTTGGATCACATCGGGTAGTCCTATCTTTTTTATCCAACAAAGAGAGTGAAGTTCATGGAAATTCCCAAAATTTTCAATAGTCAATGAACAGGATGGTGCTCATGAATTCAGAAGTTGCGTCTACCAAGAGTTTCAGCAGTAATAAATACAGCAGACAGGTCAAGGCAGTATTAGATAGATTAGTGGCTGCGATCGCCCTTTTAATTCTCTCTCCCGCGATATTAATTATCGCGATCGCCATTTACATCCGCATGGGCGGGCCAATCTTTTTCTGCCAGCCCCGTCCCGGTAAAAACGGTCGCGTTTTCAATTTCTACAAGTTTCGCACTATGACAAGCGATTGCGACGCTGATGGCAATTTGCTGCCCGACGAACAGCGTCTCATACCCCTCGGTCAATTTCTTCGCAAAACAAGTCTGGATGAACTCCCTCAACTATTGAACGTTCTCAAAGGCGACATGAGCTTTGTTGGGCCTCGCCCCTTATTAGTACGATATCTAGAACGCTACAGTCCAGAACAAGCACGCCGCCACGATGTTATGCCCGGAATCACCGGTTGGGCCCAGGTAAATGGTCGCCGACTTCTAGATGGAAATTGGCCCGAGAAATTCAGGCTCGATGTTTGGTATGTCGATAATTGGAGTCTGTCATTAGATTTAAAAATACTTTTCCTAACAGTCGGGAAAGTCTTGGGACAAAAAGAAATTAGTCAAGCAGGCCAGGCTACGGGTGAAGAGTTTAAAGGTAATGAATGAGGCATTAAAATCAATGATAGCAAGATGGGAAGTAGGCTCAGAATTTGATTGGTCGGATGATGCCTTGACACCATCATCATCGGAAAATTTATTCCCCGAAAAATACGAACTCTTTTCAACAGCTACGGGCATTCTATTGGCTATTGAGCGTTTTTTGAAAGGCGATGGCGAACGTCGATTAAGGCTGCATTTACCGACATATTACTGCATGGAACTTGCAGCCAAAATCAGTAAAGTTTTCGAGCTGTGTTGGTATCGCGATTTACCCACCGAACCAATCCCAGATTTTAACTCCCTTGGCCCCTTACCGGGTGATTTAGTATTGGCAGTTAATTTGTTTGGCGTGAAAGAAGGAAAATCTTGGCAAAATTGGCTGACTCAAAATCAAGATATTATCTTAATTGAAGACCACAGCCACGATCCTTTCTCACTTTGGGCGCAGCAAACTACCGCTCATTACGCAATGGCATCGCTGCGTAAAACACTGCCGATTCCAGACGGAGCGATGATTTGGTCTGGGCAAAAAATGGAACTGCCTCGACCTTCTAAACCGGAATCATCGGCAGCCGCCCAAAAACTCACCGCTATGCTGCTAAAGCGAGCGTATTTGATGGGTGCGGATATTTCCAAAGATAGCTATCGAATCCTGCAAATGGAAGGAGAGGAGCATCTAATCAATGATGGCGATCGGTCTATTTCCACCCTCACAAATAACATACTCTTAAGTTTAAAAATTTCCAAAATGAGGCAACAGCGGGCAACCAACGTTAAAGATTTTTTAGATATGCTATTAAAAAATCAACAGGAAAGTTACCAACCTCTATTTACAAATTGGTCTTCCGGTTCGGTTCCCTTTAATAGCATCTTACTCTGTAAAAATCATCAAATTAGGGAAGAACTGCGCCGATTTTTGATAAGTAAAAACATTTTCGCTCCTGTTCATTGGCCTCAACCGCCAGAGAAATTATCTGGTAACGATCCGAAGGCCTTCGATTTATCAAATCGCCTGCTGACTGTTCCCACAGATCATCGTTACTCCTACAACGATATTGAGCAAGTAGCAGCAAAATTTGCTGAATTTTCCCAACTGCAACCAAGCGCTAGTTATTAGTCAGGAGTAAATCAAAAATGGCGATTTTTACCCAACATCTGACCGCAGAACAGATAGCTCTTTTACCCACAGAAGAAGATGTTGCTTTTTACGAAGAACACGGCTGGTACATATCAAAAAAAGTCATCCCCGATGAAATGATTGAAGAGGGAATCCTTGGCTGCGAAAAGTTCTACCGGGGAGAACGAGATGCGGTACTTCCCCTCAGTGGCGGATACTGCAACTGGAAGCCGGAAGATGGGGACGTTACGCGCAATAACGAATTCATTTCCTTGCAAAGCAAGCTGCTGCGAAAATTTGCCCTTCAGCCAATTATTGGCGCGATCGCCGCACGACTCGCCAGAACCAAACAAATTCGCATTCTAGACGACCAAATCATCTGTAAACCACCCAAAAGCACCAAAACCACCATCGGCTGGCACGTCGATCGCGCTTACTGGTCTACCTGTACCTCCGACAACTTACTTACTGCTTGGATACCTTTCCAAGACTGCGATGAGTCTCTGGGGCCGATCGCCGTTTTCGATGGTAGCAACAAGTGGCCTGGACTCGGAAATATGCGCTCCTTCAACAACCCAAACCTTGAAGAAATTGAAGATAAATTTCACCGAGAAGGACGAAAAGTCCTGAAATTGCCAATGATTTTAAAGAAAGGTCAAATCAGCTTTCATCACTGTTGGACAATTCACGGCAGCTACCCCAACACCAGCAATGTCTTCCGCTTGGCAATGGCAATCCACCTACAGGACGAAGCCAACCAATATAGGCCTTTTTGGAACCAAAAAGGAGAAGAAGTTCACATTCCTAACGAACTTTTGTGCCGTAAATTGCCCAACGGCAATCCTGATTTCAGCGATCCGGCAATATTTCCCATTGTGTGGTCGGAGTAAGACAAATGAACGTTCAAATTATTGATTTATTAAACCCCTTGTGGCAGGAAACATTGCAAAAAGTGCGCCACGATACCTATCACTTGCCTGAATATTTCCGGATCGAAGCAAAAAGAACTAAGACAACTCCTGAAGCTTTTTTGATGGTTGATGGCGCAAAGATTTTTTTCCTGCCTTATTTGCTGCGTCAATGCGATGATATACTTCCCACAAAATCAACCGCACAGGGAATTTTTGATGCGGTTTCCCCCTACGGGTATCCCGGAATTTTATTAAGTGAGGCAGCAGCTAGCACGCCTGGGTTTCCAGATTCGGCGATCGAAGAGTTGAAGCGGGTGTTCAGGAGCAAGAATATATGTTCCGCTTTTTTTCGGCTTCATCCCATCCTCAACGACAACATAAATCAAATATTTAAACCCGGTACAGTCACTGACAATGGCATCACAGTATCCGTTGATTTAAAACTTTCTGCTGCTCAAATTAAATCGCGTACTAGAAAAGGTCATAAAAGTACCATTAATAAGTGCAAGCGATTGGGGTTGACGACAAGAATAGTCCCTTATTTAGAATATATCAATGAATTTCTGGCCATTTATGAAGAGACTATGGGCCGCGTTGAAGCCAGTCAATCTTATTATTTTGGACGCAGTTATTTTGAAGATTTATCAAAATTAGGCGATGGCCTTCATTTATGCCTTGTAGAAAAAGAAGATCAAATTGCCAGTGCTTGCTTGTTTCTGGAATGCGGTGGGATAGTTCAGGCTCACCTCGGTGGAAGCAAAACCGAGTTTTTGAGCGAGTCTCCTTTTAGTTTAGTATTTGATTACGGCAGATACTGGTCTCAAGAACGAGGCAATGAGTTTTTTCACATGGGAGGTGGCGTAGGAGGATCGAATCAAGATAGTCTCTATATATTCAAGTCGGGGTTTTCTGAACAAAGGCATCTTTTTTTTACAATGCGTCTGATTACAGATGAAGAAACATATTATCATCTCGTTGAATTGCGGGCAAGCGCTTTGGAGACGGATTCTGCAACACTGCTCAATTCAGGGTTTTTCCCTGCCTATCGTGCTTTACCATAACAGCAAGCTCGTAGTAAATAAGCCTGGTTAGAAGTCATGCTCAAACAAATTCGGGTATTGCGTACTTAGGGTGCTAATTTTTATCAAAAAATGCCCAAAATCCTTGGGGTAAGAGTTTTGAGCAATCAACGATATTGAATTTAGATAAAAATTTATAGCTCGTAACCTTGACAGCTTCTTTTTAGGCGTTTATAATAACACTATGTTGCCTATTTTTGTGAAAAAATTAACTTCAAGACAACGAGTGCCAAGTGCGAGATGAGGTGAGCGTCGAGCTATCAAATGATGCTTGATAGACTCAGGAAAATTGTTTTAACAAAGTCTAAAACACTGAAATACGAGGAAATATTCATGCTTGTCTTTATTATGCCGGTCAAGAGTAAAGAAATTACTAATTCATGGGAAATCCTCTCTAAATTAGTTGAACGATGCGTTAAGTCTGCTTGTAACCAAACATCACCTAATTTCCGAGTTGTTGTGGTTTGTAACGAGAGACCGAATATTCAGTTTCAACATCCTCATCTTTACTATGTTGAGGTTGATTTTCCAGTACCTATTTACAAGGAAACCGAACAAGAACGGCTGAAGGGTTATGAATATGCTTTCCATAGCAAAGAAATTGCCATGAAAAATGCAGACAAATCCCGAAAGATTTTAACGGGAATAGACTTTAGTCAACAATTTCAGCCTTCACATATTATGGTGGTAGATTGTGATGATTGTGTCAGTAAACACCTCGCTGAGTATGTCGATAAACATCAGGATGGTGATGGTTGGGCGTTCAGAAAAGGATACATCTATCGAGAAAAAAGTAAAATTCTTTACATGAACACTAAAACTTTTAATCAGACCTGTGGCAGCTCGGTGATTATTAAGTATGCTTTGCATAAGCTGGTTTTTGAAAATCCTGATTGGTATGATTGTACCTTTAATGTGTTACCGGGTGCCAATATCCAACCTTTACCCTTTGTGGGAGCTGTTTACACCATTGAAAATGGTGAAAATATTTTAGCCAACAAACAAATAACGTCACAGATTCTCAAGACAAATTTGATGCAAGGTATTGGCTCTCTCATTAAAAAGATTTTTAAGTATAGATTGGTATTTTTGAGTAAGCCGATCGCTGATGAATTTGGTTTGTATCCTTGTGGTGGAAGCAATTAGCAACTAAATGAAGATTCAAGTAATTGGTTTATCAGACTCTTTGTGGTTAGAGACTCTGCAAAAACTTCGCCACGATATTTATCATTTACCTGAATATCTATATTTAGAGTCTATTAGGAACAACGCCCGAGCAGAAGCTATTTTGATAGCGGAAGATGACAAAATATTTTTTCTGCCTTATTTGTTGCGTCAGTGTAATGACATATTTGACCAAAGCTTAACCATAAAACAAGTTTTTGATGCTGTCTCCCCTTATGGTTATCCGGGAATTCTGTTGAGTGAGAAGGCAGCTAGTACGAAAGAGTTTTTAGATTTGGCAATCAATCAGTTAATCTCTGCATTGCTTGCCAAGAAGGTGTGTTCGGCATTCTTTCGGCTGCATCCCATACTTAACAGCGGCTTCCAAAAATTTCTCTCTCCTGATAATTGCCACGTAAATGGAGAAACTGTATCTGTTAATTTGAAACTCTCCGAAGCGGAAATATGGATTCAAACTAGACGAGAGTACCGCACCAGTATTAATAAGTTAAAGCGCTCTGGGATGACAGCAAAAATGGTTCCATTTCAGGAGTATATCAGCGAGTTTATTTCAATTTACCATGAAACAATGGATCGGGTAGGGGCTGGGCGATCGTACTATTTTGATGAGGAATACTTTTCGCATTTATATAGATTAGGTGAAAAAGTCCACTTGTGTAGGGTAGAATTAGAGGGGCAAGTCACTTGTTGTGGAATATTTACCGAGTGTTGTGGAATAATTCAATATCACTTGGGAGGAACCAGCAAGGAGTTTTTTAAACAAGCACCCAGCAAGTTGATGTTCGATTATATTCGCTTCTGGGCTAAAGAAAGAGGCAACGCATTTTTGCATCTAGGTGGTGGTGTGGGAGGTGCCAAAGATAGTCTATATCATTTTAAAGTGGGTTTTTCTAACCAGAGGCACACCTTTCTGACGCTGCGCTTAATTATAGATGAAGAAAAATATCGCCATCTGGTTAAATTGCGGGCTAAGTCTTTAAATAAGGAGGCTGAAAAACTCCTAAATACAGATTTCTTTCCTGCCTACCGTTCTTCCTAATTTAGGGTTATTGCTGTCGATTTTCAATTAGTCCTCTATCAATTCGATCTAAATGAGCGAAGAACAAACGCGAGATGTTTCTGAAGCAGTGGTGCCTGTAATGACAGAAGCAGAATTAGCCAACTGGCAGCGTTCCCAAGGAACGAAGGTTATTTGCCACCGCGATCGCTACTGGCGAGAAACTGCTTTTGGCTTTTACGAGCCATTGCATTGGATGGCTCGCTTAAGTGCTCAACAAGCAACGTCTCCAACTGTATTGTCCTGGGGATTCCGAACTGCACTGTGCGAGGATGATAGCGTAGTAGCAAACGGGTCAATACCTATACACTTATTGACCAATGTTGCCGACTACGATTTGCAGAGTTTAGGATCGAATCGCAGAAATCATTTGCGAAGATGCTACAAGCGGTCTAGGATTGTACAGTTAACTGGTTTAGCACTGTTGCAAGAGCAGGGATATGAAGTTATTTTCTCCTCAAACCAGCGAACAGCTTATGCAAAATTGCCCTCAAAAGAGGACTATCTAGCAAGTCTCTCTGCTGATTCTAATGTCGCGTATCAGTTGTTTCTAGCAGGTCTACTTGACGGTAAGCTAGGCGGCTATATTAGTGGATACGCCGTCAGCGGGACTGCGTACATTCAGGATGTTAAGATTGCGACCGAGGCATTTTCAAGCTATATTGGCATTGGACTGGCTTTTGAATTTGTACAGGCTTGTCGCCGTTCTGGCAGTATCCATGAAGTTGTCTACGGTCTGCATTCGCGAGAAGACTCAGCACTGTGTGTGTTTAAGGAGGGCATGGGCTTCCCAGCCAAACATATTCCTACCAAGATAGAGATGAATGAAATGATAGGGCAATTCATCCGATCGCGATACCCGCATAAATATTATCGCTTAACCGGACGCGAATAACACTGTGCCTGCGGTTGTTTTTTTAACTAAAAAAGAGGTAAAAGTTTTATGCCAGTAGTCAAGTCTAAGGAATTTTACAGCACTGAAGGATTTGATGAATGGTCAGAGAGAACTGGTCTATATCCGGACGAAAACTATGTCATCCAAAAGTATTTATATCCTGGATTAAAAACGCTGGAAGCTGGAACAGGGGGTGGAAGAATCTTAGGAGAAATGAAAAATTTGGGTTTTACCTCTCTTTATGGCTATGATTTCGTGCCGGCATTTATCGAAAGAGCTAAACAAAGAGACACGAGTGGCAGTATTTGTTTTGAAGTCCAAGATGCAACCTGCTTAAACTACGAAGACTCTAGTTTCGATCAGATACTCTATTTGCAGCAACTTATTTCCTCAATAGATGATGAGACCGGCAGGGTCAAGGCTGTGAAGGAGGCTTACCGCATTCTCAGAGTTGGAGGTACAGCTATATTTTCGTTCATCAGTTTTGAGACGAGAACGGGAGGAGTTATGTACCAGTTATATCTGATGTATTTGTATCTCATCAGGAAGTTGATTGGATCGAGTCGCTCTGTGCAATATACTCCATTAAAAACAGGTGGCGGCGCTATATTTTTGGACAGTAGTCCCTACTTGTATAGGTACAAGCTTCAGGAGGCTTACCAGGATTTAACAGAAGTAGGCTTTAAGGTGGCTGCTATTGCTTCTCGGGAGCAGATTATCCAAGGAATAATGTGCGATTCCCTCGCAGCAATGAGCGAGCAACCCATTAAAGGGGCCATCTATTTTGTCTGCAAAAAATGATGACCAAACAAATTATGGTATCAACAAAGCTTCATAAAACGTGGTTTTAATTAAAAATTCTGTTTTTGACAGTATTGAAAGTCGTGAAAAGAGACGGAATTAACCAAGAAGGCTATATTACATCCCCAGCAGAATTCACAGGTGTGCTTGACGACGATCGCAAACCTAGCAGTGGGATCGGGTAGCAGTTCGTTTATTAAAACTGAATAAAGATTTTTGATAGTTCTTTAAAAAGGACTTAAGCTATGGGCCAGGGGATTCAACCCCTGGTTTATTTTATTGCCTAATCTGAAAGAAACTGAAGATAAGATGAAAAAACAAATTCTCCTTTCAACACCTCACATGGGTTCACTGGAACAGGAGTTCGTCAAAGAAGCCTTTGATACCAACTGGATCGCCCCTGTTGGCCCCCATGTAGACGCTTTCGAGCAAGAATTCTGCGAAGTAGTTGGCGCTAAACACGCAGCGGCTGTTAGTTCCGGTACCGCAGCTTTGCATTTGGCTTTACAATTGATTGGTGTGGGTTCGGGAGATGAGGTTTTTTGCTCCACTCTGACTTTTATTGCAACTGCTAGCCCGATTACTTATCTTGGCGCAAAACCTGTTTTTATTGATAGCGATCGCACTTCTTGGAATCTCAACCCCGATTTGTTCCGAGAAGCACTTGACAAACGAGCAAAAATTGGTAAATTACCCAAAGCTGTTGTGATCGTACACCTCTACGGTCAAAGTTGCGATATCGACCCAATTCTAGAAGCTTGCAATGCGTATGAAATTCCGCTAATAGAAGATGCGGCCGAATCTCTAGGGGCTAGCTATAAAAGCCGATCGCCTGGAAGCTTTGGTAAAATCGGCATTTTCTCATTCAACGGCAATAAAATTATCACCACTTCCGGCGGCGGAATGTTAGTTTCCGATGACCAAAAAATTGTAGAAAAAGCTCGTTTTTTGGCGACACAAGCCCGCGATCCCGCTCCTCATTACCAACATTCAGAAATTGGCTACAATTATCGTCTCAGCAATGTTTTGGCGGGAATTGGTCGCGGTCAACTACGGGTTTTGGAAGAGCGAGTTGAAGCGAGACGACGGAATTTTGACTTTTACAAACAAGCTTTAGGAAACTTGCCGGGAATTGAATTTATGCCGGAAGCTGCTTTTGGAAAATCTACTCGCTGGCTGACTTGTTTAACAATCGATCCTGCCGCTTTCGGTGCAGATAGAGAACAAGTTCGTTTAGCACTGGCTCAAGAGAAAATAGAAGCTCGTCCGGTTTGGAAACCTTTACATTTACAGCCAGTATTTGCTGATTGCGAATGTATTGAAGGTGCGGTGGCCCAAGAGTTATTTGAGTACGGACTTTGCTTGCCTTCTGGCTCTAATTTAACTGATGAAGATTTAGAGCGGGTGACAAGTGCGATCGCCCAAATTCACAAAGAACATCGATAATATAGCCGAAGGAAGTTCGGCAACGGATTTTGTAACGGATGTAACGGAGGCAGGAAGAAGAAAGATGCGATCGCTATTAGATACCCGACTTCTTCAAGAAGTTGGGCATTTGGGTATTCTGTCTTTTGATTAATTTTCTTGCCATTCTTGCAGGGCGATCGCAATTCCTTGTTTCAATCTTGGTTCGAGACTCTCTTGTTTGACTAAGTTTTCTAATTTCTGCCTCGCCTCGGCAGCACCTAGCTGTTTGAGCGCTGCTATGCAGTGTAGCCTGACGCTGCTATCTGCGTCGCCCAACATTGAAATCAGAGCATCTAGCCCTCTCATATCTCCTAATTTTCCTAAACCTAAAGCTAAAGATTTTTTGCTAACTGCCTCCTGCACGGCCGGATGACCGGTTTCCAGCAAATCAATCATAATTTTAGCAGCAGCAGCTTTTAATTCCGGCTTTTCTACTCGCCCTAAAACAGTGACTATCTCTTGATAAACAGTAGAACTTATGTTAGTAAATTGCGCCATTAATGTCTGATGCAAATATGCTAAAGCGGTTGCAGTTTCCATCCAGCTTAGGGCGCGCACTGTTTCGATTTGCAATTCAACCTGATTTGTGGGCGATCGCAGCAATTCAAATAAAGCAGCCGCTGCTGCATCAGTTTTCACTCGCCCGATCGCGCTCGCCGCTTGCTGACAAACTTCTAATCGAATGTCCGAAAGCAAAGGTTTGAGCAAGTTAACTAAATCTAGTTCTGCATCTAAATAGGCGCGCGCGCCAAGAGCTCGCACGGCTTCTTTTCTGACTGCTGTCGCCGGATCTTTGAGCGCTGCTACCAGTACCGGCGGGATTCGGGAGTCGTGAAAGCTGCTCAGGGCCTCGATTGCGGCTGCCCGAACCGCAACTTGGGAGTCTCCGACTACGCTCAACAGCGGTGCGATGGTTTCGGTGCGCCGAATTTGGGCGAGTGCTGTTGTTGCAAACTGTCGCGAGTCTTTTTGCTGCAAGAGATTTGCTAGGGATTCTATGGCTGTTTGACCCAAATTCCCTAGGGTTTCGGCAGCGATTTGGCTCAATTCTTCGTCGGAATTTTTGACTAATTTTACTAAAGCTTGAATCACTTCTGGACGATCGAACTTTCCGAGAATGCGGGCGGCGAACCACCGGGGTTCCGTGTCTGCGTCTTCGTCTTCGAGCACGGCAATTAAAGGTGCGATCGCGCCATTTCCCAGATTGGGGAATACTTTAGCAATTTCCCAGCGGTCTTGAAAATCGCCCCATTCTAAGGCTTCTATTGCTAAACTGACAGCTTGCTCTAAAATGTCTTGTTCCTGCGGCTTGCCGGCCTTGGCTGTCACTTGCTGCAAGCATTCGACTAGCCCCGACCAGTTTTGGCGATCGGCAGCGACTTGCGCTTCTTCTAAAAAATTAGACATAATTTTAGTTTTACTTCTTTAAGGAGCTAGGTAGAGGGCAGCTAGCGGAGAACGCAAGATACTTTTTAGCAATCTTTTGTTAAAATTATCCATTTTTTGACATTTTTGTCAATCCAGCATAATTGGTAAAATCGAAATCAAGCATTCATTTGATCCAGTTAAGCCATCAAGGTATACTTTTGGTAATTAAAAACACTCAATATTGCCCATTAAAAATCAACAAATGAAGAAAGCTCTACTTTTAGTAAACCAGCACTCCCGAAAAGGGCAAAAGCTATTATCTCAAGCCACTGTAGAATTAGAAGCGCTGGGTTTTGAGTTAATTGTAGAATCTACGGATCACGGCCACGAACTTCCCCACACAATTCGCCGCTACCAAAATCGAGTTGAATTAGTAATAATCGGCGGTGGCGACGGCACTCTCAACGCTGCCATAGAAGGTTTGATAGACACCAAGTTACCCTTGGGTATTTTGCCGATGGGAACGGCTAACGACCTAGCCCGCACTATGGGAATTCCTACAGATTTATCAGCAGCTTGTCAAGTAATTGCCAGCGGTAAAGTTCGGCTAATAGACTTAGGTTGGGTTAACGGCCAACATTTTTTTAATGTTGCGAGTTTGGGACTAAGCGTGGAAATTACCCAGCGGCTGACTAAAGACGTAAAGCAGCGCTGGGGAGTTTTAGCTTATGCTTTTACTGCTTTGCAGACAATTTTGTCAGCGCGACCCTTCAGAGCAGAAATTAAGATAAACAACCAATCTTTTAATGTAAAAACTATTCAAATTGCCATTGGCAACGGCCGCTATTACGGTGGCGGTATGACAGTTGCCGAGGATGCCACAATCGACGACAGGCGACTGGATTTGTATAGTTTGGAAACAAAAGACTGGTGGGAAATCATTGCTTTGCTGCCGGCTATGAGGCAAGGGAATCATACAAGTTGGCCTAACGTTCGCGCGTTGTACGCTCAAGAATTTGAGGTTAATACTAGCAAACGCCGTCCGATTAATACCGACGGTGAAATAACCACTTACACACCTGCCAAATTCCGAGTGATTCCGCAAGCTTTAGCAGTTATAGCTCCTTTATGACTCACAACTAATATAATTATGTTGTGGAACCAGCCAGAAAGCCTGTTCATATATTAGCCACGGGCAAGATGCCCGTGCCACAATTAATTAATAAATGAATAAATTATATTGTGTTGTGGAACCGGCCAGAAAGCCTGTTCATATATTAGCCACGGGCAAGATGCCCGTGCCACAACTAACCCTCTTCTGTCACTCTGGGAAAATAAAAGTGAGAGCCAAATTTTAACTGTAGATAGAGCGGGGATTTGAGCGTTTATTTTCTAACAGAATGGCGGACATCAAGATTTTTGATAAAAGTTTTATGCTTTAAGCATCCCGGATTATTTTCTGCCGAAAGTGACAGAAGAGGGCTAATCACTTAATAATCGCCTCCAGCGCCATATTGCCACGCTTCAACTAATCGGTGAAAATAGTATTGCTGGTCTGGCGCTAATTTTTTCACCTGCGGTTCTACGGCTTTACCCAAAGGCTGCAATCCGGTATAAATTCCTAAATTCACATAATGAACCATCCAATCGAGCAAATTAGCTATTCCAACCTGCGGGATGATTTTCATAACTAATCCGGGATGGCTAATTGCTGTTTTAAACAGGGTTTGGGACAAAGCCGGAAACAGCACGATATCTTGAAGAAACGGTTTCAGTACCGGTTCTCCCAACTCTTCCATTACCTGAAATACGGCAGCCAAAAGTTGATTGATTTGATTGGGGTCTATTTTTTGATTAATCGCAGCACTCATCGAACGCTGAAACAACCAGGTAACTGATAGACTCGGCTGGTAGGGTTGCAAAAGTGCGAGGGCCTTTTTGCTGAGACTGTCGCTTGTCAAAGCTTCGTCAATTCCTAGAGTCAAGCGTTTGAGGTGGCGCACCATTGCGCCGAAACCGCCGAAGCTGAGGGGAGATTGGCTACCGCTGCTGTCTCCGACTGGGAGTATGCGATCCCAAGGCGTTTTTAGAGGACTTTGACGATAGCAGGGGAAGAATCCGTAAAGTGCTCTTTGGAATTTTAACTGTTCGAGTTCGACGTTTTGATATTGGGGAAGCAAGCGCAAATACTCTTCAAATAATGTTTCTAAACTGAATCTTTCTGTGTCGGCGTCTATGTAGGTAAATAAGTAGGTGGTGCGGCCGTCTCTGGCTGGAAATGCTTCCCAAAAATATTGGCACTGATTTTGCATTGGGGTGAAGGATGCAAATATGTCGCCAGTGTCGTTTTTGGGGTATCCTTGAGCGCAACTGCCGACTACTAAACATACGGCGTCGGGTTTTTTGCCTTGTCTTGCTTGGCGGACAATGGGCGAAAAATGTCCCATGGCGTCTAATAATAATCGGGTTTTAAATAAATTTGTAGCAGGTTGTGTATCGGTATTTGCCGATTCTACCAAGACTCCATTTGGGTGAATTGTTGCTGTTTTAAATGGTGTATTTTCAAATAGCTTTCCTCCAGCTTGGATGAATCGCTGCTTGAGGGTTTCTAGGAGGTAAACTGGGTCTATGCCGATGTTGAGTACGTCGCGCACCCAAATGTCTGGGGTGTTGGCAAAGCTGATGCGGGCTGGGTTGTATTCGGTAGCTATGGCCTTTTCTATCTCTTGAGCAGATAGCAGATTTAGTTCTAAGAATGCGTCTAATTCTTTGCGAGAAATGTTCCATTCTTGCTCGCGTCCGCGCAGGGTGCCGCGTTCAAGCAGGGCTACTCGCCAACCCCGCACGGCTAAGGCTGTACCGATTAATATTCCTAGGGTTCCGCCGCCGATAACTATGTCGAAGTCGAGGGTTTCGAGGGGTTGTTGGCTGTGTTTGACTGCTTGGGGTGTTGGTGCGGTGTTTTGTTTGAGGTTTTCCCAGAGTCGATCGACTTTTCTCAGGCCTCCGAGGGCGTCTCCTGGCAGTTGGGAGAGGATTTGTTCGGTGAGGGGCATCGGGTTTTAGGATTGAAGAGTGGTGGATTTTTTATAATTTAGCTTAGATTAAAATTTCCGACAGTTTTATGGCTGACGCATTAGGGTTATAAACCAGGTTTCTACAAATTTTGCGACTAGGAACCAGAAGTATACGAAGAAACCGGGTTTTTGATGTCGCGATTGCGTAAGGCAACTAAGTTTTTATCATCATACAGAGAAACCCGGTTTCTGAAAAAAAACCGGGTTTCTACCTCTCGTTGGTAAGTCTGGGGAATTATCTTCAATCAGCCGTGCTTAACTCTTCAACTCGCAGCCGATCGCACAAAATTCGCTCGCACACTATACCACCCGTATCCGCACTCCTGCAAACTTCTAACTGAGCTTCCGGCAGCGCTTCAAACAAAAAACGTTCCCCCGGAAACACTGTCCGCTCAAAATACCAATTAGGAATATTTGTAATTCGAGCGATTTGCACTTTGCTAGTATTATTAAGGTACCAACACAAAATGCGCGTATGACCTTCGGAAATTACCTGATTTAGTGTCAAATTCATCTTTTTAACTGGTTTGTGCAATTGTGCGAGCGATCTGCGACGGCCCTAGACTTACTATAGCATAGTACCAGTTAAAACACATATTTTTATACATTTTTTTTACATTTTTTGGGTTAATTAATAAATTTCGCCGGGGAAACATCAGCGCCTTCCACGTATTCCCAAGAAGGTGCAAAAGCCGGCATTGCTAAAGTGCAAGATTTCCATCCTCCCTTAACAGGTGCGTTCAACAATTGACAGTGACCAACTGAACCTCTTGCCTGTTGGTAGTGACCGCAAAAATTACACTTGGAAGCCGGATTGCAACCGCGCTCGGTAATTACAAGGCAGGGCTGCTTTTGGGTTTGGTTGCGATCGATAGTTAAAGTGTTCATTAAATTACTTTTTAAATGTTCAGTTTTAAGTATGACGGCTGGAGTGCAGTCGTGGCCTCTATCTCAAGGCTTAGTTCGCCTTTAAGTTTTGTTTAGGGATCAATAGAAAATATATTAATTTTGAGATGATCAAGCTAGGGAGCAATTTAATTTTCTGCCATCCCATTGGCGGCCCCGGCTTTAGCAAAGCTCGCGCTTGCCTGGGGGTATACTTCCTCAGACAGAGCTAATTATTTTCGCCTAACTTGCTGAACAAATCGGCTAAAATTGTATTAGAAAATAAAAAACCTTCGGGATCGCTTAACCTCAAATTTCCCGACAGTGGCAGTTTCGCGCCCTCCCCTAAAGTTGCGTGAAGCGGAGCTATCCCGTAGGGAATCGCCCTATCCTCCGTCATAATTTCCACCCATCCTTGTCGCCAGTAGGGCTGCAAACAATGCCAAATTTTATCAACCGTTTGCTGAGTAAACTTTTGAGTCAGCGCCGACAGGCTAACTCCTTCTGCTAAACGCAAACCTAGCATCAGCGTTTCTAACAAAATGTCATTTTCTGAAACTTGAAAATTTTGCTCAATTGCTGGGTAAATATCAGGCTGGGTTTCCCCCCCAATTTGAGGAGTAGCTGGGGAATTGAGGCCAGACATCGATCGCACCCACTGATAATATTCTTGAGTTTTGCGAGGTCTAGTCAACCTCCGGCCTTCCACGTAACTCGCCGCCCCCATTCCCAAGCCGTAATAAGGGCGGTTTTCCCAATAAACGCGGTTGTGGCGGCACTGATAGCCAGATCGAGCGTAATTAGAAATTTCGTAATGTTCGTATCCAGCGCCGGTCAGAATTTCCTGCGCTAAACGGTACATTTGAGCAGCGGTTTCATCTGCTGGTAGCGGCTGCGCGCCTGCTTCAAAGTATCGCCCGAAAGCAGTTCCCTGCTCAACAATTAAGTCGTAACTCGACAGGTGAGTCGGGGAAATTTCCACCGCCGATTTCAGGGAAGCTTCCCAGTTTTCTAAAGTTTGGTGCGGCAGTCCCGAAATTAGGTCTAAACTGAAATTGACAATACCAGCCGAGCGCACTATTTCTACTGCTTCAAAAATATCAGCGACAGAGTGCGATCGCCCGCAAGCTTGCAGCAATTCATCCTGAAAAGCTTGCACTCCCAAACTCACTCGATTTACTCCCGCCGCTGCATATCCCCGCAACTGTTCTAAAGTAAACGTACCCGGGTCTATTTCGATAGAAATTTCCGCCTCAGCAGCAATCCCAAATTTGCTGTCGAGAGTCTCTAAAATATTGCTCAACTGACTCACAGAAAGCAGCGAAGGCGTGCCACCACCAAAAAAAACTGTTTTCAGAGATGCGCCTAAATTTTTAGTTGCTTGAATTTCTTGACACAGTACGGCAACGTATTGGACTATTGTGCCGGAATTATCACCATTTTTGCGATCGCCCACCACAAAAACCGGAAAATCGCAGTAGTAACAGCGGCGGCGACAAAAAGGTATGTGCAGGTAAGCCGAACTGGGAATGCCGGAATTTGTCCCTTGCACACTTTTTTTTAATTCAAATGTTAAATAATCTGTGGTAGGGTTCATTACATTTCAAGCCGAAAGCGCCACTTCAAATCTAAAGTTTTAATTAAACAATCATGAATAATTATGTATATTATGACATTTTCTTACCAAAAAAGCGCTGCGAACGCTCGGCTCTTTTAATTTAACGTCGTACAGATTGTGAGCTGCCAAAATTCCCGAACAGCCCACACGGCGGTCTATTCGCACTTCGTGCTTGCTTTCTGCGGGGTATGGTAAATTCCGAGCGACTCCCTGGCACATCCCCCAAAGGGTACAACCGCGAAATATAAGTTTATGAAAATCCCTGAGTAAATATAGCGATATCCGACCACAGCATGAAAACAAGTATCAGCACTGCAAAGATATAATGTGAATAAATTCATTAACCTAGAACTAATGCTAGACGCAATCATAATAATCTCATTCATAATCGCAGGCGGAGGCATCGGCTATTACGGAGTCGAACTCCTGCCGACCGAGCTGCTGGAGCAAGTTACAAATATACAAGGTTTAAGTTCTGTACTAGGCTCGTTTGGAGCATTAATCGGCTTCGTGATGGGCTTAGTGGCTCAAACAACCTATCGACGCTTGGAAAAACAAGTCCGCGATATGCCAGTGGAGATGCTGCTGACGCGGGCGATCGGCTTAATCATCGGACTGCTAGTAGCAAACTTAATGCTGGCTCCGCTATTCCTGCTGCCAATTCCCCGCGAGTTCGGCTTCATCAAACCTCTAGTCGCCGTCTTGGGAAGCGTCATGTTTGGCTTCACAGGCGTCAGTTTGACCGACACCCACGGCCGCGCTTTCTTGCGGCTGATCAACCCCAAAAGCTTTGACACGGTGTTGGTAGCCGAAGGTACTTTCAAACCAGCCTCTGCCAAAGTTGTCGATACTAGCTGCATTATTGACGGCCGGATTGAAAACCTGCTAGAAACAGGTTTCCTCGAAGGTCAAATTATTATCCCGCAATTCATACTCCAAGAACTGCAACTGATAGCTGATTCCGCCAACGATCAAAAGCGAGTGCGCGGGCGCCGCGGCTTAGATGTACTCAACCGCATCAAAGAAACATATCCAGAACGCATTCAAATTCACTCGGCTGACTACGAAGATATTGCCACAGTCGATGCTAAATTAGTCCGGTTCGCTTTGGATATCGACGGCATTTTGCTCACCAACGATTACAACTTATCGAAAGTAGCTACCGTCCAAAAACTACCGGTTTTGAATATCAACGATTTGACTCATGCGGTGCGGCCGACTTATTTGCCGGGAGATACGATCGAACTAAAAATCCGCAAAGAAGGCAAAGAACCCTCTCAAGGAATCGGTTACTTAGATGACGGCACAATGGTTGTCGTAGAAGCAGGAAGCAGCTATGTCGGCGGCGAAGCCCGAGTCGTAGTCACCAGCGCCCTGCAAACCAGCGCCGGCCGCATGATATTCGCCCGCCCTCAAGAGTCTGTTATTGTTTGAAACAGAGTAACAATGGCCAGGGCAATCAGAATCAAATATTGCGATCGCTGTTCCCAATCTGCCCCGACTCTCTACCGCGCACGGTATGACGAGTCTGGGCAGTGGTTTTTTTTGTGTCTTAAATGTTGGGAATCGGTAAGTAAAAACAATCCTTTTTACTTCTACGGCGGCACTTGGAAAGCTAGCAAGAAAAAATAGCAATTACCAGCTTGTTCTTCTTTTCTCTTCCTTCGGGTCTTCGCGGTTCGATCGCCCTTTTTCAGCTTTCCCCCACAGTTTTAACGTCGGCGCGGGGCCGGAAGCCTGGCGCTATTGCCATTTTGCGGTTGCGGTTTTTCTTGCAGCTTCATTGTCAAACTAACCCGCTTTAACTTCTCATTCACCTCCAAAACCCGCACTTTCACAACTTGTCCGACTTTAACAATCTGTTTGGGGTCATCTACGAAGCGATCGGCTAATTGAGAAACGTGAACCAAACCATCTTGGTGCACTCCCACATCAACAAAGGCTCCAAAGTTAGCTACATTCGTGATTATACCTTCTAGTTCCATCCCAACTTGCAAATCGGAGATTTCTTTGATTCCTGCTTGGAAAGTGGCATATTTAAACTCGGCGCGCGGGTCTCTTCCCGGTTTTTCTAGTTCGGAAATAATGTCTCGGAGTGTGGGTTCACCGACTTTTTCTGTGACATATTTCTTGATGTTTACAGTCTTGATTTTTTCCGATATTTGTGTTATTTGAGTCAGCGGCAAGTCTAAATCCTTGGCGATCGCCTCTACTACAGGATAACTTTCGGGATGAACTGCGGTATTGTCCAGGGGGTTTTCGCCGCCGCGAATGCGGAGAAACCCGGCTGCTTGTTCAAAAGCTTTTGGCCCGAGTTTGGGAACTTTCAGGAGTTGGCGGCGATTTTTAAATGCGCCGTTTTCGTTGCGGTAATTAACGATATTTTTGGCAACTGTTGCCGTCATTCCTGACACAAATGTCAGCAGTTCTTTGGAGGCTGTGTTTAAGTCAACTCCGACATAATTAACGCAGCTTTCGACTGTTTCGTCGAGTTTCTTTTTGAGCAGTTTTTGGTCAACATCGTGCTGGTATTGACCCACTCCTATTGATTTCGGGTCGATTTTCACGAGTTCGGCGAGGGGGTCTTGCAGGCGCCGTCCGATGCTGACTGCGCCGCGGACGGTGATGTCGAGGTCGGGAAATTCGGCGATCGCCACCTCGCTTGCTGAATAAATCGATGCACCGGATTCATTCACCATGACTTTAATCGGTTTCCTGTCCATTTCTGCCAAAACTTCCGAAACAAATTCGTCTGTTTCGCGGGAAGCTGTACCGTTGCCGATCGCGATTAATTCAATTTTATATTTTTCAATTAAATGCTTGACAATTTTACCAGCTTGCTGTCGCTGAGCGGCCGCTTGGTGGGGGAAAATTGCTTGATATTCTAAAAATTGCCCGGTTTCATCGAGGGCGGAAACTTTGCACCCCGTGCGAAATCCCGGATCGATCGCCAATGTGGGTTTCATTCCCGCCGGCGCTGACAGCAGCAACTCGCGGAGGTTGGTTTCAAAAGTGGCGATCGACTCGATATCAGCGATGGCTTTGTTGTGCGATCGCACTTCTGTAATTAACGAAGCCTTCATCAGTCGGTTGAAGGCATCCTTCAAAGTCGATCGATAAAACTCTTTAACTTCCGGTATCCTAGTTCTAATTTCCTGAGCTTCCAAATAAGCCATCACCGCAGATTCATCAAACGCCAGTTCCAAATCCAAGACTCCTTCCGTTTCCCCGCGAAACAGCGCTAACATATTGTGGGATTGAACGTTTCTCGCTGCAACTTGATAATTGCGGTACATTTCAAATTTAGTGCTTCCTTCCGGGAAATCATCTTTAATTTTCGAGACAAAGACTCCTGTTTTCATTAAAAAATCTCGCAAATAAGCCCGCAATTCGGCTTTTTCCGAAACCGCTTCCGCCAAAATATCCGCAGCACCTTTGAGAGCTTCTTCTGCTGTTTTAACTCCCTTTTCTTCCGAAATGTATTTAGCTGCTTCCGCCTCCAATTCTGCTGGTTTAGCCGTCGGTAAGTTCAGACTTTTGATAAAATTTGCCAGCGGTTCCAAACCTTTTTCCCTCGCAATTGTCGCTCGCGTCCGCCGCTTTGGTTTGTAAGGCAAATAAAGGTCTTCTAGTTCATTTTTTTGCAAACACGATCCGATTTTCGCTTGCAGTTCTTCTGTGAGTTTTCCCTGAGAGCTAATCGTCTCTAAAATCGACTTTTTGCGCTCTTCAATTTCCGTCAAATAGGTGAAGCGATCGGAGATATCCCGCAACTGAATTTCATTCAGCAAATCCGTGCGTTCTTTTCGGTAGCGGGCAATAAACGGAATAGTTGCTCCCTCGGCGAAAAGTTCCAGAGCATTATTGACTTGAGACAGATTAATGGAAAGTTCTTGAGCAATCAGTTGAGGAATGTCGATCATAGTGCAGAAGTTCGGATCAGTCGATTTTAGATTTTAGATTTTAGATTTTAGATTAACTTCACAGAAGAGACGAAGAAAAGGGAATCATCCCATTTTTATTAAAATCGCTTTCTAGGAGTGCGATCGTCCCGCACAGCAAAGCCGATATATCTCGCTTCTAGCTCTTCGGCTTGCACTCCTGTCAAAGCATCATTGGGATGTTCCCGTGATGTTAGCATAAATGCAGTCATTTCTCAATATTATATGTTGCCTTTTAAATATCCTGTGCCGCAAACCGATCCGCCGCGATCGCCCAGAGAAACGCTGCCGACGATGTACGATTTACCCAGCGAAGACCCGGAGGAACCTGGTTTGCCTGACGAATTTCACGATTTACAGCCGCAGTTGTTGAGCCTGACGTTTCGACCTCGGAATTACCCGGCTTCTGAGGTATTTAGCGGCACCGACATGAACCTTTATTATGACGTGCATCACACTCTGTGGCACAAGCGGCCGGATTGGTTTGGAGTTGTGGGAGTTCCCCGACTTTACGATCGATCCGAACTGCGGATGAGTTACGTTACTTGGCAGGAAGGCGTGAATCCTTTTGTAATTGTAGAACTGCTTTCGCCGGGAACAGAAAAAGAAGATTTAGGCGACAATACCGATGAGGAAAAGTTGCCACCTCAGTCGGGAAACACTGCGGGTAACGGGCAAGTTTTGGAGGTCGAGACGAAGGAGGAACCGCCGAGAAAATGGGAGGTTTACGAGCAAATTTTGCGGGTTCCTGTTTATGCCGTTTTCAGCCGCTATACTAACAAATTGCGAGTGTTTGAATTGAAGGGCGGACACTATCAAGAATTAGAATTGCCCGAGTCGCGAGTGTGGATTCCTGACCTAAGTTTGGGCTTGGGTTTGTGGCAAGGAGAGTTTCAGGGAATCGATCGACTGTGGTTGCGCTGGTATGATGTTGATGGCAATTGGATTCTGACTGAAGCGGAACAGCAACGGCAGCGGGCCGAGTCAGCGGAATCTAGGGCTCAACAAGCGGAAGCTCAATTGCAGTCTTTAATTCGGCGACTGCGGGAATCTGGCATAGATCCCGATCGATTTTTAAACGGTTAGAGAGGACTGAAGTCCTGACTAAAAAATGGTTCGCAGTCAGGACTTTAGTTTTTTTTACTTCACCATAAGACTGAAAGCCTCACTACGTACAGGCTTTAACATTTGATCAAAACTTGATTGGTTGCGGCTTGTTTGTTTGTTGCTGGTACTCTTTGCGGTTAAGTCATCCGCGTAGGGAGATTGATGCAAATAAGCTTTACCGAAAGAACCGAAAAGTTGCAGTTTGTCAGCAATGACCGATTGCATGGCCTCGATAGCTTTTTCCATTATTTCCAACAAATCCGGATGGGGCTCAGAAATGTTACTTTTTAACACGTCCATATAAGCTTCGCGAACTTCCGTATTCACATTAAATTTAGATACTCCGAATTCAATACATTGATGAATCATTGAGTCCGGCAAACCGCTAGAACCGTGCATCACTAACGGCACTGAAACAGCAGCCCGGATTTTTGCCAGACGCGGAAAATCGAGTTTTGGTTGGCTTAAATATTTGCCGTGAACGTTACCAATCGTTACGGCTAAAAAATCTACCTTAGTTTCTTTAATAAACTCTACTGCTGCTACTGGATCGGTCATCCTTGCGGCTTTCTCATCGATTGTCAAACCTTCTTCCCTGCCACTAATTCTGCCGATTTCGGCTTCAACTGCCGCACCGTTAGCGTGGGATAATTTAGTCATTTCCCGGGTAAATATTAAGTTTTGTTCGTAGGGCAAAGGAGAACCGTCTGCCATAACTGATTTAATGCCGGCGGCTAGACCGATGTGAATGTCTTTTTCTGAGGTGCCGTGATCTAAGTGTACTGCGATCGGCACTAAAGATGTGCGGGCTGCTTTGATGCACAGCGCGACTAAAGGCGATTTTCCGTATAGGAGGGCGCTGGGATGAAGTTGCAGTATCGCAGGACTGTCCAGCGCTTCGGCCGCATTGATGACGGCTTTTACTCCTTCTAGGTTGTAGACGTTAAAAGCGCCGATCGCATAAGCCTTCCTCCGGGCAGTGTTCAGCAATTCGCGAGTGGAGACGAGCATAATAGTACCTGCTTTAAAAACTTTTCTGAATGTTGATCATTCTATCAAAGTTCAAGGGCAAGCTCAGCGTAATTGGTGTTTATTTTAATTGCGAATTCTTCGACTAGAATTTATTCTGAATGTCGATCATTATCTCAAAGTTCAACGAGAAACTCAGCTTAATTTGTGTTTATTTTAATTGCGAATTCTTCGGCTACGATTTATGTGAAGTGCATTTATTCTTGGGTTGGGTAAGGTGCGCCTAGCGCACCCTACTATTTGTTTGGTGCGCCTAGCGCACCAAACTCCTTAAGTGATTTACTATTTTTGGGCGTTACCAGCGTGCAAACCGCACTCTTTTACGGTCGCTTCTTCCCACCACCAGCGACCTTCGCGTTCGTGTTGGTTCGGCAATACCGGCTTCGTACAAGGTTCGCAACCAATGCTTACAAAACCGCGTTCGTGCAACTTGTTATAAGGCACCTCCAAAGCGCGAATGTATTCCCAAACCTCTGCCGAAGACCAGTTTGCTAAGGGGTTAAATTTAATTAATTCATGGTCGGGAGTTGAGAATGCACTGTCAAATTCAATGACCGGAATACCGTTGCGGGTACTGGGACTTTGGTCTTTCCGCTGACCGGTAATCCAAGCATCGAGAGTATTCAGTTTGCGGCGCAGCGGCTTGACTTTCCGCACGCCACAGCATTCTTTGTGACCGTCTTGATAAAAACTAAACAATCCCTTTTCTTCTACTAGGGCTTGTACTTCTGCTGCATCGGGAAACATTACTTCTAATTTAATGCCGTAATGTTTTCTGACTTCATCCAAAAACTGATAGGTTTCTGAGTGCAATCGTCCGGTGTCTAGGGTGAAAACGCGGAAGTTTTTAGTAATTTTTGACGCCATATCGATCAGAACTACATCTTCAGCCCCGCTGAAAGAAATGGAGATATTGTCAAAATTTTCTAGGGCAAATTTGAGAATGTCTCGCGGTGTTTTTTGACTGTATTCTGCTTCGAGCGCGGCAATGTTGAGATTTCTTTGGATGGCAACCATATTTTCGGGTTTTCGGTGTTCTTTTCCTCTAGCCCTTTATTATAGCCGATCGCCGTCTCTCCCTCACCGACTAATTTGACACTCAAGCAATGTCGTCCGAGGCCCCCGGATTCATCCGTGAAGCGAGAAAAAAGCTCGGACTGCTTATCACCCGTCCCCGGATTTATCAGTGAGAGCGCTTTCTTCTATTCTAAAATCTAAAATCTAAAATCGATTGACCGCTTCTTGCAGCAGTCTTTGCTGCTGGGTTCCCAATCAAGTTCAAGGATGGCGATCGCCTGCTGGTATTAGTTTTGATGAACCCAACACTCCTCTACTGGGTAAAATGGGACTGCCGGGCGATCCATTGAATTTGCCCCCCAATTATAAATCCTAGACCATAAAATTATTTAAATGTCCTTGTTACTATCCTCAATTTTGACTTGTCTCATTAATAAAATAATAGCGCTTACTAAGCGAACTTCTGCTGTTTTTTTTTTCTAAATGAATCACCTTAACACCCGTAATAAGACTGCTATAACTACTTTTAAAATGCTATCACTAGCGCTAATTTAAAAAATAGCGACTTCTTTAGGCACTGCTTTAAACTAGGTGAGTGGGAATAAAGCTAAAACAATATCATAGAAAATCCGGCTTTGGTCTTCCCCTCGCTCCTTCTACTAAGACCTGTTGGTTTCCAAACCGCGAATTACCAATGATTAATTACTAATTGCCGATTAATTTATTCAGGGTGATTCCGTTAGCCAAGTAAATTTTTATCGCTTTTTATCTCTGACAGCTAACCTTCAGCCATAGGATCGGCTATATTGTATCTGGAAGTACATTAATTTGTTAGCAAAGCGGTCTAGTCTCACCGTCACCAGTCGCGGCCGCTTCTGAATAAACGTAGTCCCTCGTCAATAAGAGCAAGGAAGTGTGGAATTATGTCAAAAATTTTAGTAGTGGACGACGTTAAGAGCGAACTAGAAATCATCTGTCGCATTCTTCAAGATGCCGGACTGGACGTGATCCGGGCAGGCGACGGCGAAGAAGCGATCGCCATGATCCGCAAAACCCCTCCGGCTTTGGTCGTTTTAGATGTAGTGATGCCACGAATGAACGGGTTTGAAGTGATCAGAGAATTGCGGGGCGATCGCGCAACTGCCAAATTGCCCGTAGTATTTTGTACTCATAAAAACACCGAGATCGATAAAGCTTGGGGAACGGATTTAGGCGCGGACGCTTACGTTAGCAAACCCTTTGAACCTCAGCAACTCGTGCACATAGTGCAGCGTCTACTTTCCGCGTAATCCGAAAATAAAGTGATCGGTAGCTTTCCAAAAAATATTATACCGATAAACCCCGTTTTTTTTAATAAACTGGGTTTTTGACTTCCATAAAAGTTTATGTTTAATGATAGCAACCTGCTTATTTGCCAACGGGCGATTTATTTAACAGAAAGATTTGACGCACCCAAACTGATGCAGAAAAACTAGATCGGCGATCGGCTTTAGGGTCAAAGCAAAATTATAATTTGTAAGCTACACTATAAACTAAAAATAAGCCATGAAAATAACGGCTCCCCCGGCTGGGGAGAATCAGACAAGTATAACAAAGCAATTTCTCCTGTTCGGTCAAGGAGACAGTCTGTTCGCCATAGACTTAGAGGCAGTGCGGGAAGTCCTTTCCCTCAAGGAACAACCGATTTCCCTGGTTCCTAACACCCTGCCATTTTTGCTGGGATTAACCAACTTGCGGGGCGAAATCTTAGCAGCAGCAGACTTCGGACTGTTCGTCGGTATTGAGTCGGTTGACATCTACCACCCAAACAGTCGCATCTTAGTTGTAGAAGCGCCCGATCCACGAGACGTGAGATTGTTGTCGAGAATCAGCCTGGGATTAGCCGTCTCCCGCGTCGAAGGAGTTTTACCTCTCAATCCCGATCGCATTGTCTCAGCCCTAGATGTCAGTCCCGACCTAGCTCCTTTTTTAAAAGGTCTGTACAATTCCCAAGGACGCTTGCTAATGATTGTCGATGTAGAAGCGATCGCCCATTCCGAACGCTGGTAAAAATCCAGCATACACATAAGTCTGCAACGGCTTTGCATCTATAAATTTAACTAACGATCGCCCGCATCCGATTTGCCAATCCTTAATTTTATGATCAAACTTCTCTTTACCTGGATCGCAACAACTTTCACCCTGACATTGCCTGACTTGTCCCCATCGCTGGTAGCTGGGGCTGCTAATGTCATCATTTCTGGATGTTACTTTGCCATTGCTTGGCTAATCAGCTTAGCTATGTGGCGAAACCGTCAATTCGGGTTCGACATCTTCGCCACAGTCACAGCAGGCATATTTTGGACTTGCGCTTTCGGCCACAGCGGTCACGCCGCCGAATACATAGGACTGCCGCACTCTCCGGTGGTGCAAACTGTGTTCGATTGGATCACTGTAATTGCGGCGATCGCTTTTTTAAGTTTTTCCAACCGCTACGGCTTCTTAGTAGGTGCCACCCGCATCCTTAACGCTAAAAAAGAAACCGAACAAGCGCTGAGCGAAACTACCCAGCGATTTCACGCAATCTTCGACCAAGCTTTTCAAGCGATCGCATTATTGGAGGCAGACGGTACTCTGATCGAAGCCAATCAGACAGCCCTAAAATTGGGCAATTTCCCAGTATCAGAAGTGCAGGGGCTGAAATTTTGGCTGACACCAGGGTGGGCATCATCCCCAACAAACCAGCAGCGCCTAAAAACGAACATTCAACAAGTTTCGGTCGGTAATTTTGTCCGGGAAGAATACGAAATCACCGGAGCTAACAACCAGGTAACAGTAATTGACTTGTCGTTGAAGCCGCTGTTAAATGCAACAGGAGAAGTATTTCAAATCCTCGCAGAAGGTCGGGAGATTACCAAGCGTAAACAGGCCGAATTCGCCTTGCAGCAGCTAAGTGCAGAACTAGAGCAGCGAGTGAATAAAAGAACCGAGCAGCTCCTGCAAACTAACGCACAATTGGAACAGCAAATTCGCGAGCGCACCGCAGTCCAAGAGCAATTAAAAGCCTCAGAACAATTCTTAAACAACATCCTCAACAGCATCCCCGACCCGATTTACGTCAAAGACCAACAGCGCCGCTGGCTAACATTAAATGATGCCTTTTGTCAATACATGGGTTACAGCAGAGAAGAACTAATTGGCAAATGCTACGACAATTTTTTGCCCAAAGAGGAAGCAGAGAAATATCGAGAAAAAGATGAATTAGTTTTATTGACAAATACCAGCATCGAAGTCCAAAAAAAACTCACAGACACAGCAGGAAACACCCGCCTTTTCTCCGCCAAAAAATCTACCTTTGTAGATGCCTGTGGCAGCAAAATCCTTGTCTGCGCCATGACAGAAATCACCAAGCGCGTGCAGATGGAAGAACAACTGCGGCAGACACTGGCAGAAGCAGAAAGTTCCCAAAACTTGCTGCGGACTGTCATTGACGCTACCCCAGACTGCATCTTCGTCAAAGATCGAAACTCGTGCTACACCCTAGTCAATGCAGGTTTTGCAGCCACCTTCGGCAAAACTCAAGCAGAAATTATCGGCAAAGACGACGCAGAAATCGGCATATCGGTCGATCAAATCTTTGGCAGCTTCCACGCCCAAACCGATTCCCAGAACCAAATCCAAAACTTCCAGGCAGACGACCATCTGGCCCCGAACTCCAACGACTTAGACACCTTAGCCGACGGCAAAGTACACACCTTTGACACGCTGAAATTGCCCCTCAAAGATGCAGAAGGCAATATTTTAGGAATGGTCGGCTTCGCGCGCGACATCACACAGCGTCGCAAATCTGAACAAGAACTATTGCGGTTCAAAGCAATTTTAGAAACCACAACAGACTGGGTAGGCATAGCCGACACCCAACAGCGCACCATTTATCTCAACCGTGCCGCCAGAGAAATGCTGAGAGTTAGCGAGGACGCAGATTTAGCCGGAGTCAGCATTTCCGACCTGACATCGCCCAAAAGTATCGACACTATTATGAACGTCGGCATCCCCGCAGCTTGCCGGGACGGGGCGTGGAGCGGTGAAACAATTTGGCAAACTTTAGACGGCAAAGAAATACCAGTTTCTCAAGTAATTATTGCTCACAAATCCGAGAAGGGAGAAATTGACTTTCTGTCAACAATCGCCCGCAACATTACAGAACGTAAGCGCGTAGAACAAGCTTTGCAGCAGAACTTGCAAATGCTCGACCTCGCCAGCGACGCCTTGATCGTTCGCGATATGGACGGCACGATTAATTATTGGAGTCAGGGAGCCGAACGGATGTACGGCTGGACAAAAAAAGAAGCATTAGGGAAACTCACCCATACTCTATTGCACACCATTTTTCCCCAGCCTTTAGCAGCTATCTCGGCACAGTTAGAAGAGCAGGATTATTGGGAAGGTGAATTAATTCACACCACCAATTATGATACCAAAATCACTGTATTCAGCCGCTGGAATTTGCAGCGAGACGAACAGGGAAAACCCAAAGCAATTTTAGAAACTAACAACGATATCACGGAGCGAAAGCAAGCGGAAATCGAAAAAAAAAGATTGATTTCGATCGTAGAAAGCAGCTCAGATTTTATCGGCACAGCCACCCTGGAGGGAGAGGCAACATACCTGAATCCCGCTGGAATGAACCTAGTAGGATTGCCAAATATTGAAGAAGTCAAAAATAAAAGTGTTTATGAGTTCTTCTGTGCAGAAGATGTTAAGTTTTTCCAACAAGAAATCCTGCCGCCTACTGTGCGAGACGGTTTTTGGCAGGGTGAATTCCGCTTGAGGAACTTTCAAACCGGCGAAAACATTCCGGTTGACTTCACCATATTTACCGTCAAAAACCCAGAAACCGGCGAGCCTATCGGGTTGGCAACAGTTACTCGCGACATCAGCGATCGCAAACGTGCAGAAGAGATGATTCGCGATCGCGAAAGACTATTCCGAGCCATTTTTGACCAATCGTTCCAATTCATAGGTCTGCTCAAACCGGACGGCACCGTTTTGGAAGCCAACCAAACAGCCCTCGCCGCCGCAGGCCTGCGGAGCGAAGAAATAATAGGCACTCCGTTTGCCGAAACCCTGTGGTGGCAGATTTCCCCACAAACCCAGCAACAGATACAAGAAGCGATCGCCCTCGCCGCAGCCGGCGAGGTAGTCCGTTACGAAGTGGATGTGCTAGTTGCCAACGGTGCAGTGGCTACCGTTGACTTCTCCATCAAACCCATCACAGACGACAGTGGCAAAGTCTTGATGCTAATTCCAGAAGGCCGTGACATCAGCGATCGCAAAGCCCTAGAACGAGAATTAGTTTTGCGTCAAAGTCGCTTTGACGCATTTTTCGCAGCCGCCCCGGCCTCAATGTGTATTTTTGACGAGCAGTTGCGCTTCGTGCAAGTCAACGAGCAATTAGCGGCAACCACCGGCGTCTCAGTTGCCGAACACCTCGGCAAGACGGTGAGGGAAGTTGTACCAGAAAGGCTCGATACCCTACAGCCGATGTTGGAGCAGATTCTCGCCACCAACCAACCGTTTTTAAACATTGAGGTGTCGGGCACAACCGTCAACCAACCAGGTGTCATGCGAGATTGGCTGGCTTCATACTTTCCTTTGCCCGGATCTGACGGCAAACCCATCGGTGTCGGCGGTGTGGCGATCGAAATTACCGATCGCAAAAAAGCAGAAGTAGAGCGCGATCGATTTTTTACCCTTTCCCTAGACTTGGTTTGTATTATAGGTTTTGAAGGCAAATTCATTCGCATCAATCCCGCTTGGGAAAAGACACTCGGCTACAAGGCGCATGAACTCGAAGACAACTATTATATCGATTTAGTCCATCCAGACGATCGCGAATCAACCATAGAACAAGCGGAAAAAGTAGCCAGCGGCTCCGAAATAAAGTCTTATGAAAATCGGTATCGCTGCAAAGACGGTTCCTACAGATGGCTGTCGTGGAAAGTGCGACCTGTAACCGAACAACAGCTCATGTATGCAGTTGCTCGCGACGTTACCGAAACCAAACAGGCGATGGTGCAACTGGAAAAAACAACAGCCCAATTAGCCAGTTCCGAAGACCAATTTCGCCAGCAAAGCAATCTCTTGCAACTGCTAATAAACAGCATTGGCGACGGCATAATTGCTGCCGACGAAAAAGGCAATTTTGTTTTGTTTAACCCCGCCGCCGAAGATATGTTTGGCATGGGTGCGACCGATGCTATTCTCAATGAATGGTCAACAAGATACGGTTTATTCTTGCCCGATACCGTAACTCCCTTTCCCCCAGCCGAAATACCTTTAGCGCGCACGGTTCGAGGAGAAGCCGTTGACGAGGTAGACCTTTTTACCCGCCACGCAGGCAAGCCAGAGGGCCTGTGGGTAAAAATTAACGGTCGACCACTCAAAGACGAAACCGGGGCGCTCAAAGGCGGCGTAGTCGTTTGCCGCAACGTCACCGAACAAAGAGCATCCCAGCAGCAAATGCAGCAGTTGGCAGAGGCACAGGAACGCTTGCTGCAAGAACTCAAAACTCGGCAGAATGCTCTCGACGAATCGGCGATCGTCAGCGAAACTGATCTCCAAGGCATGATTACCTACGTCAACGACGGATTCATTGAAATCTCCGGTTATAGCATGGGAGAACTGCTGCACCGCAACCACCGCCTCGTCAATTCCGGCTACCATCCCAAATCATTTTTTGAAGAAATGTGGATGACACTTTCTCGCGGTTTGGTGTGGAAAGGGGAAATCAAAAACCGACGCAAAGATGGGTCGTTTTACTGGGTAAATTCGACGATCTCTCCAATTTTTGATACCAGCGGCACAATAGTCAAATATATCGCCATTCGCTTTGACATCACCGAGCGCAAAGAGGCAGAAGAACGACTAGGAAAATTGGCAGCAGAACGTAAAGCTGAAGCTGATTCTCTGACGCAGCAAGTCCTTAAATTGTTGGGAGAAATTAAAGGCGCGGCTCAAGGCGACTTGACAGTCAGGGCGGAAGTGACTAACGACGTTTTAGGTGCTGTCGCCGACTCTTTCAACTTCTTAATCGGTTCTCTGCGGAAAGTGGTAACGGGAATTCAAACTTTAGCCGAACAGGTAACGTGTGCCACCGACGAGTCAATTAACAATACCAGTCAACTCACCCAACAGGCAGAAATTCAAGCAGCAAAAATATCTGCCATCATGCGCGAAATTGAGCGGATTGTGAATTCGATCCGCGACGTGCGAGATGTTTCGGTGCGGGCGGAAACAGTGGCTCAGCAGTCTTCTCAAACGGCTGAAGTCGGCGGTATGGCGGTCGATCGCGCTGTCGAAGGCATTAACGGGCTCCGGTTGACGATCGCCTCTACCTCTAAAATGATGAAGCGTTTGGGCGAATCTTCGCAGCAAATTGGCAAAATTGTAACTTCGATTTCTCAACTTGCTTCGCAAACTAATTTATTAGCTCTGAATGCTACTATTGAGGCGGCGCGAGCCGGCGAACAAGGTTTAGGCTTTGCTGTTGTTGCCGAAGAAGTGCGGAAATTAGCAGAAAGATCCGCCGGCGCTACGGAGGAAATCTCCGAAATTGTCGGTACAATTCAAGAAGAAATCAGCCGCGTGATGAAGGCAATGGAATCCGGGACGCTGGAGGTAGTGGAAGGCACTAAGCTGGCAAGCGAAGCTAAAACTCACCTCAATGCCATCATCGAAGTTAGTCGAGAAATGAATGCTTTGGTGCAGAATATTACTAGCGCATCTGCCAAGCAAACTGTTTCGGCTGAGGGAATTGCTAACAGTATGCAGCAAGTCAACGAGATTGCTAATACGACCGCACAAAAAGGTGCGGATGTCAAAGCATCTTTGGATGAGCTGTCTGGTTCTCTGGGCCAATTGCAAAAGTCGGTGGCGAATTTCCGCAGTTAGTCAGTTGACTGTTGACTGTTGACTGTGGACTGTGGACGGTTATACGAATCACTAATAACTATCGTTGTTGTCGGGGCGGGTTGACAAATATCCTGAATGCGAATTTATAGATTATCGTGAACCCACACTGGCAACAATTACAGTTAAATAACGGGACATCATATAAGAAAAAAGTGCCAACAGACAACAGTTAACAGTTAACTGTCAACAGACCACAGACAACAGACTAATATGAATGATGACGATTTAAACGAATTAATAGATGCTTTTACCGCAGAATGCGAAGAGTTTCTCCAGTCAATGGAGACGAATCTGCTGGCGATGGAAGCTGCTGGTTTGAAAGAGCGACAAGCGGCAGTTAAAGAAATGTTTCGGGCGGCTCACTCGATTAAAGGTGCGGGTTCGATGTTGGGCTTTCAAAACGTATCGGCGGCGGCTCACACGCTGGAGGACTGTTTTGTCATTTTGCGCGATCGCACAGACTTGTCGGCTCTGGAACCGACTACTGTGAGTGTTTTGCTGCAGGGGGTGGATGCTCTCAAAAAGATTACGATCGAATCGGTTCAACACTCCGATGTCACGACTCCGGATCAAACCGAAAACTTGGAGGCGATCGCCCAAATTTTCGCCCAGTTCCAGGCCAAGTACGGCAACTCAGAACAGCCACCAGTCCCCGCAGCCAGCCAATCGTCCGCCCCGGAAACCCTGAAACTGATTTTTGAACAGCAAGTGCCGCCACTCTTCAATCGCCTAGAAACCGAGCTTTCCCAAGCTTCCGAGGCAGATTTGGCAAAAAGCGTCACCGCCCTCAATCAGGTTTACTACCAACTCTCCGGTTTGGCTGGAATGCTGCAATTGCCGGATTTTGGGAAAGTCGCCGCAGCCCTCAGAGATTTGATCGACTCTCCCGACTTGACTCTACAGCGGTTGCAATCTGACGGTTGGGCGATCGCCCAAAACTTGCAAACCGCACGCCAACAAATATTAGAAGGAAGGGCGATCGACATCCCCGAAATCTCCCCCACTCTCCCACTCTCCCCCTCTCCCACTCCCCCCGAAATCTCCCCCACTCCCACTCTCCCACTCTCCCCCTCTCCCACTTCCCCCGAAATCTCCCCCTCCTCGACTCTCCCAGTCCCCAACCCGCAAAGACCGACAATCCGGGTAGACTTAGAACGCTTAACTGAATTGGTGAATCTAGTCGGGGAATTAGTCATCAACCGTACAAATTTAGAACTTCAAGAATCCGAACTGCGCGGCGAAGTCAAGCGCATCCGCCGCAATATCGTAGATTTGAACCAATTCGGCGGTCAGTTGCGAGAAGAATACGACAGACTGAGCTTTGCAGAGTGGAGAGGGGGAAACGGGAACTCTGGATTGGGAAAACTTGCAGCACCAGAAACAGAATTCCCAATGATGGCTAACGGCAAATCCTCTCCGGCCCATGCTCACTTCGATATCTTAGAGATGGATCGTTATACAGAGTTCCACTCGACAGCCGCAGAAGTCATCGAAACTGCCCAAGCAATTTCTCACTCCGCCACTAAATTAGACACCTTAGCCATGAAATTCGAGCGCAGTACCGACCAACTGCGCCGGATTACCGAACAACTACGCAGCCGCGTCATGCAGTTGCGAGTCGTGAGTTTCAGTCGCGCCGTCGATCACTTGCCCAGAGCGCTCCGGGAGATGTGCCTCACATACGATAAAGAGGTCAATCTGCTGCTAGTGGGAAGAGATACCAAAATTGACGAAAGTTTACTGGAGGCTTTGCGCGACCCCTTAATACACTTAGTGAGAAACGCTTTCGACCACGGCATAGAAATGCCCGAAGTTCGGAAAGCAAGCGGCAAGCCGGCCAGCGGTCAAATAGAAATAGAAGCCCGCCACCAAGGTGGCCAAACTATTATTACTGTCGCCGATGACGGCAGAGGCATTGACCCGGAAATGATTCGCCGTAAAGTTGTCACAAAGGGTTTGGCGACGGAGGAACAAGCTCAAGAATTTTCCATTGCCGAACTCTACGATTTTCTGTTTTGGCCGGGTTTCAGCACTACAGAAGGGGTCAGCGACCTTTCGGGGCGGGGAGTCGGGCTCGACGTGGTGCGAACAAATTTGCGGACTGTGCGGGGAAGTGTGAAGGTAGACTCTCGCCTGGGAAAAGGTACGAGTTTTATCATTAAACTGCCACTGCTGCTGTCGATTACTGATGCTTTGATGGTGAAGACCGATCACAATAAAATAGCGGTGCCGCTGGATGCAGTCGAGGAAATTCTGCACATTAAAGCCTCGGAAGTTCACCTTGCTGGCAATCAGCCGATGCTGTGGTGGCGGGAGGAATTTATTCGTTTGGTGAGGATGCAAGATTTGCTAGAATACAGCGTCGTCGGGCCGGATGCCCCCTCTCCTGACCCTTTGACCCAAGACGAAATTCCTGTCCTGGTTTTGGCTTCTACTGAAGGAATGCTGGCGGTGGCCGTGGAACGGCTGATCGGTCAGCAGGAAATTGTGGTTAAACCTTTGCCACCGCCTCTATCCAAGCCTCGTGGCGTTTTGGGGACTACGATTTTGGGGGACGGGCGCGTGGTGAATATTCTGGATGTGGATGATTTGGTCCGCCAACCTGTGGTAAATAGTTCGATCGCCGCTGTCTCCGGTAAAGTGCAGGAGATACCGCCGAGTTCGAGTCAGTCACCGCAGATTTTGGTAGTGGATGATTCCTATACAATTCGCCAGTTGCTGTCTCTGACGCTGACTCGTGCTCGCTACCGGGTGGTACAGGCTAAAGACGGTGTGGATGCCCTGGAAAAGTTGCAAAATGGTCTTGATTGCAGTTTGGCGATCGTGGATATTGAAATGCCCCGGATGGATGGATTTGAATTGTTGCGATCGATCAGATC
This sequence comes from Microcoleus sp. S13_C5, assembly GCF_036700845.1. Lineage (NCBI taxonomy): Bacteria > Bacillati > Cyanobacteriota > Cyanophyceae > Oscillatoriales > Microcoleaceae > Microcoleus > Microcoleus sp. S13_C5. Next base: position 35,271 of record NZ_JAUBPR010000020.1, on the reverse strand, counting down.
GACCGAGCGGTTTGCTAAGATTCCCGTAGCCATGCTGACATCCCGTAGCGGGGCAAAACATCGGCAAATGGCAATGGAATTAGGCGCAAATCAATACTTCACCAAACCTTACAGCGAAGTCCAACTTTTACAAGCTATCCCCAAATTAATCCACCACTCGATAATTTAATCCACAATCTAAAGTTTGCCATAAAATACTTCCTAATCTCAAACAAAACTTAGGCAAAAAGTAATTGCCCCCGCTAATTATAGTGGGAACCTATGCAAGCGACTCACCTACTAAAATTCAATAATTTTCAACTTTCAATTACATAATCTTCTATCTTAAATCAAATAATTCTAAAATCTAAAATCTAAAATCTAAAATCTAAAATCTAAAATCGAATGACTCACGCCAATTACAATCGCAGATTTCGGACCAAGAAACAAGCCACTGTTAGAGTTTCCCCTAAAAAATTTGTTTCCTTTGAACTAGGAAATATTTACTATGCTGTTCCTATTGAACGAGTGGAGCGCATTGTTAAAAACTTTAATACCTACGGTATTTTACCTAACGGTAATAGTTTATTGCGACATCAAGAAGAACTGATTACTATAATTAATTTATCCAAAATATTTCCCAGCAGTCCGAGCCTTGCTGAATGCAAATACCTGATTATTTGTACCTTAAATAAAAGCGATAGGTTGGGAATTCCCCTTCCTAATATGCCAAAAATTTTGGAAATTACCGAAGAAAGCTTCTGCGAGATTCCCAAATTGTACCGTCAACAGCAACTGCCTCCGGTAATAGAAAAGTTAATTCGCGCACCTGATGGTTCCGAAGTTTTTTATCTGAATTTTGATCTATTTAGCGAAATGTAGCAATATAAATCCTGCGGAGTCAGTGTTTAGTATGTTAGCCTATGGCGGCGATCGCCCTCATCAGCGGGCCGCGCGGTTAATTCCCCGCAAAATGCACAGCAGATTATCCCAATTGCCCTGGGCATAGACCAAATTGCGAATGCGCCACGCGGTATTTTCCTTTTTCTCCATCAGCACTTTCACTGTCACCGGCTTGTCCCCCACCTGCACCATCTGGCCATTTCGCAAGCGCCCTGCATACAGATCCATATCCACTTCTGCGGTGTGATCCTGCCACGGTTGCTTCACGGATCTCACCACCGCTTTAACCATCCCCACCTGCGTCCCTGAAAACACATCAAAATCCACAAACTCCGCATCCTGCCCCGGTTGCTTGGCCCAAGCTTGCACCAGTTGCGTATATAGTTCTGGATCGAACGCGGCTTTTTGCTGCGAGAATTGCCGAGTCACCGATTCAGTTTTTAGATACCACTGGTAAAACTGATTCACCACTGCTTCGGGCGAATCCTGCGCCAATGCCCTCCCTGTCGATAAAAGGATGACTGCAACGATGATAAAACTGATGACAGACGTGAGTAGATATTTCCAATTGTGGCTGATTTTGCGCCGATACATAGGATAATTTTCTCCTGTTTAGATTCGTGATTCGTTCTTCGTACATGGTGTCGGTAAAATTGAGGCGAGTCTTGCTGAATTGTACCTGGTTGATAAAGTTCAGGGAACTTATCGAAGAATGACGATGCAGTGGGCACCTTCCCATAAACTGTAAATAGTATTTTTGCACTCTTGTTATTTATTTATGAAAAAAATCACAATATTATCGATCGCGCTACTAATTTTTGCAGCAACTCTCGAACTGCCGAAGGTGGGGCTGCAACAAAGTGCGATCGGGCAAATCGAAACACCCCAACCAATCCAAACACCCCAACCAATCCCAACACCGCAACCAATCCCAACACCCCAACCACAAACACCCCAACAAATCCAAACACCCCAACAAATCCAAACACCCCAACAAATCCAAACACCCCAACCAAAAGCAAACGACCCCAAAAAGCTCGGCTACGTCTCTCCAGAATTTGCCGAAAATTTCTCCCAGCAACAAATCGACCTAATCAACGCCAACGTCGAAACGTTGCTGCTCACTCAAAGCTGCTCCCGCTGCGACCTCCGAGCCGTAAAATTAGTTAACCTTAACTTAAAAAATCCCATCCTTACAGGAGCAGATTTATCAGATGCCAACCTCAGCGGTAGTCGCTTCGAGATCTCAGATTTTGTCAACACCAATCTAGTTCGCACAAACTTAAGCGGAGCCGAATTAGTAGGAGCGAGAATCAGCAACGCTAACCTCAGAAAAGCTAACTTGACAAAGACAAATCTAGACGGTGCAGATCTGCGATTTTCCGACTTGAGAGATGCCAATCTTTCCGATGCCAACCTCCGCAATGCTAATATAGATGGCGCTAGTATCGATCGAGCAAGTATGGCCGGCACCACAATGCCCGACGGCAGGAAAAATCAATAATATAGCAGAAGGAAGTTCGGCAACGGATTCTGTAACGGATGTAACGGATGTAACGGATGTAACGGATATCAGGAAGAAAGAAGAAGGAAAATGCCTCGTTTCCTGGGCGATTGAAATCGCTTATTGTCAAACTTTTGTCCGCCTACGGGGACTGAATACAAGTTTTTTGATTCCTTGTTCCCAGGCAGAGCCTGGGAATAAATATCTAGAGGCTCTGGCTCGTTGCCTCGTTTCCTGCTTCCTTCTTCCCTCTTCCTTCTTCCTTCCATCCGTTACATCCGTTACAGAATCCGTTGCCGAACTTCCTTCTGACTCAAACAGCCAAAAACCTCTGAATCACCTCATCACTTAACTCGCTAGTGCTTCCCGAAGCCACAATTCCGCCTTTCTGCATAGCATAATACCAGTCAGCTTGCCGCACAAAATGCAAATGTTGCTCCACCAACAAAACAGAAATTCCCCTAGTCGCAACCACACGGCGCACAGCAGCTTCAATATCTAAAATAATCGAGGGTTGAATCCCTTCCGTAGGTTCATCCAAAACCAGCAACTGCGGCTCACCCATCAAAGCCCTAGCAATAGCTAACTGCTGCTGCTGTCCCCCGCTCAAATCACCTCCCAGGCGATCGAGCATAGTTTTCAAAACAGGAAATAAATCAAAAATTTCATCAGGAACTTCAGGATTTTTGGTTTTGGTTGGTTTCGCTTCCAAACCTAACAATAAATTTTCTTTAACCGTCAAACGTGGAATAATTTCACGCCCTTGAGGCACATAACCAATGCCTAATCTAGCCCGCTGGTGAGTCAACTTAGAAGCAATAGATTTTCCGCCAAAAGCAATAGTGCCACTGCGCGGTTGCAGCAACCCCATAATCGTTTTTAGCATAGTAGTTTTGCCCACACCATTGCGGCCGATCAAGCAAACCATTTGCCCCGCCATGACGCTTAAATCGACATCGCGCAAAATGTGACTTTCGCCGTAATAAACATTCAAATTAGAGACTTGCAGCATAGTTTTTAATTGGTAATTGGGCCTGGGAATTAGTAGCAACTAACAAATAAGTTCTGCCTTCTTCCTTCTTCCTGATATCCGTTACATCCGTTACATCCGTTACATCCGTTACACAATCCGTTGCCGAACTTCCTTCTTCTTACTCTTCCGGTTTGCCCAAATATACCTCAATTACCCGATCGTCATTTTGCACCTCATCCATAGTCCCCTCACACAAAACCGCACCCTGATGCAACACCGTCACCTGCCGCGCAATTTGCCGCACAAACTCCATATCGTGTTCAATTACCAACACCGAATGACTTTCCGCCAACGAAATCAGCAACTCTCCAGTTAACATCGTTTCCTCATCCGTCAAACCCGCCACAGGTTCATCTACCAACAACAAATCAGGAGATTGAGCCACCAACATTCCAATTTCCAACCATTGCTTTTCCCCGTGAGAAAGCAAACCAGCCGAAATATCAGCCTTAGCAACTAAACCAATTGTTTCTAATAAACCGGCAACCGTGCGTTTTTCAGCAGCCGAAGCAGGCTTGAACAAAGTCGAAAAAACATTTTTATGGCGACTGCAAGACAATTCCAAATTTTCGCGTGGCGTTAAATTCAAGTAAACTCGTGGCGTCTGAAACTTGCGACCAATTCCCAAGCGCGAAATCCTATCTTCCGACAACTTGCGTAAATTTTGTCCCTTAAATAACACCCGGCCCTCTGTCGGCTGCACCTTCCCGGTAATTGAATCGAGAAAAGTTGTTTTCCCCGCACCATTGGGGCCAATAATAACTCGCAGTTCGCCCGCATCCATGCTGAAATTTAAACCGTTTATGGCTTTAAAACCATCAAAACTAACAGTCAAGTTTTCTATTTCTAATACTTTGCCATTCATAGGTAATTTCTCCGGGTAGGGTGCGTCAGTTAACAGTCTCTGAGTAAGCCGAAAAATCTGCTGGCTGACGCACCTGACAGCGCTGATTTTCTCTGAGAAGGTGCGTCAGTTAACAGTCTCTGGGTAAGCCGGAAAATCGACTGGCTGACGCACCCTACAAAAGCACATAAATGGTTATTTTACTCTCAAGTAAAACTGCTAGAACTGCTCGAAATAGAAGGTGGAGCAGCAGCTAAAATCCGTTCAGCTAACTTCGAGAGTGGCAAACTTTGCACGTATACTTTACCAGGCCCAGTCATCTTTGCCAAAAACAAGCCTTCACCTCCAAATAAAGCATTTCTAAAGCCGCCAACAAACTGAATATCGTAATCTACACTCGCTGCAAAAGCTACTAAACAGCCGGTGTCTACTCGCAACACTTCGCCCACTCCCAAATTTTTCTCAACTATTGTTCCTCCCGCATGAACAAAAGCTAGCCCGTCACCCTGCAATTTTTGCAGAATAAAACCTTCTCCGCCAAAGAAACCGGCACCGAGCCGTTTGGTGAATGCTACCTCAATTTCAATGCCGTTGGCCGCACAGAGAAATGAGTCTTTTTGGCACAAAAATTTACCACCAAGTTGGCCTAAATCTAGGGGAATTACTTTACCCGGATAGGGGGCGGCAAAAGCGACGCGGGCCTTACGATTTCCGGCGTTGACAAAGGTGGTAATGAAAAAACCCGCTCCTGTCAGCATTCGTTTGAAACCTTGAAATAAGCCGCCGCCTGTGGATGTTTGCATTTGGATGTCGCCTTCCATGTATGTCATGGTTCCAGCTTCAGCCCTGACGCCTTCTTTGGGGTCGAGTTCAATCTCGATGAGTTGCAAATCGTCGCCGTAGATTTTGTAGTCAATAATATCTGCCATATGTTGCCTCTTAAGTTAAAGAACGAAGCTACTTGCTACGGATATCTAAGTAGGTGGACATATATATTACGTTTCCTCAGACAGGGATAAACGCAACGTTTGCCAAGTCTATTACGATTGCTTTGTTTGTCTGTTGTAGGTGACATTTATTTATGTCAGCCTACTTATAAATTACACGATATTTTTGCACTCAATGTTCAAGTTCTTCTTTTTCGAGCTGTACTTGGGGGTCTTGTTCCAGGCTGGGGTAAGTAGATGCGTACTTCGGTCTTCTGAACAAGCTGCGGATTTGGTCGAAACCTTGATGTTGCAGCCATCCGACTAAGCCGTCGGGCAGCACTGTGACTACTATGAGGAATAGCGCACCTTGGAAAAACAGCCAAACTTCGGGGAATTGTTCGCTCAAGAAACTTTTGCCAAAGTTGACTAGCAGTGTTCCCAATATTGCTCCTGATAATGTGGCGCGACCTCCCACTGCGACCCAGATTACCATTTCAATTGAAAAGGCAATATCCATTGCTTTTGGCGAAATGATTCCGGTTTGTACGGTAAATAATGCGCCTGCAATCCCGGCTAAACCGGCGGAAATTGCAAAGACTAAAACTTTATATCCTGTGGGATTGTAACCTGAGAAACGCAGCCGCACTTCGTCGTCGCGAATTGCTACTAACAGGCGGCCGAACCGCCCGCTGGTCAGCCATCGGCAGAGGGCGTAAGTTGCTACTAGAAATAGTATGGTGAGAATGTAGAAAATATATTGAGTATCTCGGTCATTAACTGTGGCTCCGAACAAGGTTTTAAAGTCGGTGAGTCCGTTGGTTCCGTTAATCAGTTTTTGCTGACCGTTAAAGAAGTTGAAAAATACAATGGTTGCTGCTTGGGTGAGAATTGAAAAGTAAACCCCTCGAATCCGATTGCGGAATACTAAATAACCTAAAAGTGCACCCAAGATGGCGGGGATGAGAACTACTGCTAATGCTGAGAAAGGAAATGAATAAAATGGTTGCCAAAACCAGGGAAGTTCGGTAACACCGTAGAGGTTCATAAATTCTGGCAATTGACTGCTGGCGGTTGGGGGAATTTGCAGTTTTAGGTGCATGGCGAAAGCGTAGCCGCCGATCGCAAAAAACACCCCATGCCCTAAACTAAGCAAACCTGTGTATCCCCAAATCAAGTCTATGCCGAGGGCGGCAATTGCTAGTGCTAAAAATCGCCCTAATTGATTGAGGCGAACGTCGGGGAGTATTCCTGGGATCAGCAATATGAATGTGAGGGCGATCGCGCTGACAATTATCGCTTCTTTTAGCCAGGGTTTTTGATGTGTTTTCTGCATTTTTCGCTACACTCGCAGTTGTAAGTTTTAATTTTCTACCGTCCGCCCTTTTTGCGGGAAAATCCCTCCCGGCTTCACTTGCAGAAAAGCCATAATTAAGGCGAATACCATTACTTTTGCCATGCTGCTTGTGGCGAAAAATGTGAAGAAGTCAGCTAAAGGCTTGATAGGAGCGAACATTAATGCTAATGTTCCCGAACCGATCAGGTAATTGGCAGTGCCGATCGCGATCGCAGCCACTACACTCCCCACAATCTTGCCGACACCGCCCACAACCACCACCATAAACGTATCGACTATATAATTTTGTCCGGTATTTGACCCTACCGAACCAATCAAACTAATCGCGCACCCAGCCACACCTGCCAGCCCCGAACCCAAAGCAAAAGTCAGGGCGTCTACTTGTTCGGTAGGAATTCCCAAACACGCGCTCATGCTGCGATTTTGCGTCACGGATCTAATCCGTAATCCCCACACAGACTTTTGCAAAAATAGGTAAATTCCCGCCAAACAAATTCCTGTCAGCACAATAATAAAAATTCGGGCGTAGGGCAACTGAAAATTGCCCAGCGGTATGCCGCCCCGCAACCATTTCGGTGCAGTTACGTCCACATTTTGAGCGCCAAACCAAGGTTGAGTTACGGCCAGTTTGTAAGTTTGCCCTAAAAAGGCGCTCACCGCCCAGGAAATACCCAAAGATAAAGGCAAAATTATAGCGATAATTTTGTTGCGAATGCGATCGAAATCCAGGCGCGATTTCAGCACCCGCAAACCGCCAAAAAACAGCAAACAAAACACCGCAATCCCAATTACCAGCACCCAACTAACGCTGCGGACAAACTGCTGCAAAATTAAACTTACGCCCCAAGTTGCCAGCAGAGTTTCTAGCGGTCGCCCGTAAAGATAGCGAATCACTCCGCGTTCAAGAATTAATCCTACCAAGGCAGCTACTAAAAAAGCTAGGGGAATTGCAAATAAAATATAGGTTTCAAAAGCAAATCCTCCCATACCTTTGAAGACATTTTGTACCACGAAAGTTGTATAAGCCCCCAGCATCATCAACTCGCCATGAGCCATATTAATCACGCCCATCAGCCCGAAAATAATCGCTAATCCCAGGGCGGCAATTAGTAAAACTGCGCCGATGCTAATGCCGTTAAATAAACCATCTAATATCGCCACTTTTGTTACTCCTGCATCAAGTCGGTTAACTTTGTTCGCGGATAATTAGGGGCTGGTTTTACCCCATTAGTGTCAACTTAGAACTAAAACCCTCTGTATATTTCGCTTGTAGCCGAGTCTCGATCCCCCTAAATCCCCCTTAATAAGGGGGACTTTGAAGAGTCCAGTTCCCCCTTATTAAGGGGAGTAGGGGGTGACGCAAGAACGCTCTTGTCCCCCCCTTCTTAAGGGGGGTTAGGGGGGATCGGGCTTAACCCAAGCGTATTGAAATTGGTATTACCTACTTATCCAGCTTTGAATTTTCCACCTTTTGCGGGGTCTGACCAATCGCAAGCAAAGCCTTTTGTTTCAGCGACAAATTGATTCCAAGGCACCGGCTTCACTGCTTCTGGTGTAGCATAAGCGATGTTAAACAAACCGTCTTCTCTCACTTCGCCCAAGCGCACAAATTTAGAGATGTGGTGGTTGTTTTCCATCGTAACTTTGCCCTCCGGCGCGTCAAAGGTTTGACCCAAAGCGGCAGCCCGCACTTTTTCTAAATCGTCGGCTGTCCCTGCTTTTTCGACGGCTTGCTTCCACAGGTAAACCATGATGTAAGCTGCTTCCATCGGGTCATTTGTTACTCTATCTTTGCCGTATTTTGCCTTGAAAGCTTCCACAAATTTTGTATTGGCCGGAGATTCTACAGTCATGAAGTAATTCCAGGCGGCGTAATGACCTTTAAGATATTCTACACCGATCGCCTTTACTTCTTCTTCTGCAATACTGACCGACATTGACGGATATTTGTCCGGGCCCAAACCTGCACCCTGCAACTGTTTGAAAAATGCTACGTTGCTGTCGCCGTTGAGGGAATTGAAAATGACGCCGCCGTCTGGCAAAGCTGCCTTAATTTTAGTAATAATTGGCGTGACTTCTGTCCCGCCCAAAGGAATGTAATCTTCCCCAACTAATTCGCCGCCTTTGGCTGCTAGCTGTGCCTTGATAATGGTATTTGCCGTGCGGGGGAAAACGTAGTCAGACCCGACTAAGAAGAATTTTTTCCCTTTATTTTCTAGCAGCCAGTCAACTGCTGGTTCGATTTGTTGGTTTGGTGCCGCGCCGGTGTAAAAGATATTTTTGGAACACTCTTGACCCTCGTATTGTACGGGATACCAGAGCATATGATTTTTTTCTTCAAATACCGGCAATACTGCTTTGCGACTGGCGGAAGTCCAGCAGCCGAAGACGGTGACAACTTTATCTTGGTCGATCAATTTTTTGGCTTTTTCGGCAAAAGTCGGCCAGTCTGAGTTGCCATCTTCTACGACTGCTTCGATTTGTTTTCCGAGGACGCCACCAGCTTTATTAATTTCTTCGATCGCTAATTGTTCGGCATCGACAACGCTTTTTTCGCTGATTGACATCGTGCCGCTCAAGGAATGCAAAATTCCTACTTTTATCGTGTTTCCGCCCCCGGCTGCTGCTGGTGTAGTTCCTGTTGATGTGGGAGAAGCGGCGGGAGTTGCTGTTGGAGTTGGAGTTCTACAAGCTTTTAGAAATAAACTTGATGTGAGGGTAGCAGAACCGTACAAAAGAAATTTCCGCCGATCGAATCGCTTTGTCATTTTTTCTTGTTACTCTTGAATAGATGAGTCAGATGATTGAGAATAATAACACATAGCGACTTGATATTAAGACTCGCTTCAGAATACTGTTGTATTTTTAGATACAAAATTTATGATATGTTGACAAAATGAAACTTTTCTGGGGATTGATGGCTACTGCTGCAAAAACTGGGCGGATACCATTTTAGATTTAAGATTGACTGATGACATAAGGCTTTGGAGTTTACCTACCGTTGCATTCTTTTCTGAAACCGTGTTTAGACACCAAAATACGTCTTTTCAGCAATCAGTGTGTAATTAGAAACCCGGTTTCTTTACATAAATTATCTTATTAATGCTACCAGTTAGGCATAAACCGGGTCGATCGCACAAAATAGAAAGCGGGTTTCTCGCTCTCCACAGGTTATTGATGTTAAAACTTAGGCAGCAACCGGGTCGATCGCATAAAATAGGCGAGTATCAGAACAGGTGACGATCGCACTTCGCTTTGAGTACAATCGTCACCTGTAGAAATGGCCCTGATTTATGGAGAATAGCGGACTCGAACCGCTGGCCTCTGCGGTGCGATCGCAGCGCTCTACCAACTGAGCTAATTCCCCTGATTGAGTTTTAATTTAGCATTTTAGATGCGGGATTGCCGAATCTAAAAGGCTTACAGGTCTTGCTGGCTCTCACGTTCGCAGACCGTCACTTACACTAGCACGTAACTGCTAAAAAGGTCAAGTTTTTTCCGCCGGCTCAGTGGGGGCGATCGAGCAAAGTGCCGCCACTCTGTCCAACTCTAAATCAGCAAAATAGTCCACCGTCCAATTAGCTTGGCGCTGGATCATGTGAAACGGGTAAGTGTGAGTCACACCCGCAACCTGAATCCCCGCTTTTTTCGCTGCTTCAATCCCCGCAAAAGTATCTTCTATCGCCAAACACTCGATCGGTTGCAGGTTAAAGTCGGGATATTTCTGGTTGAGAAGTTCCACTGCCAATAGATAGCCGTCGGGTGCTGGTTTGCTCGCCCTCAAGTCGTCGCCTGCGACAATTAACTCAAAGTTTGCTGCCAAACCGGCCCGATCTAACACCAATTCTATATCCGATCGCATGGCCCCGCTAACTACGGCCATTTTCAGTCCGGCAACCCGAATTTTGTCAATAAATTCTGCCAAACCAGGATAAATCGGCAGTTTCTCCAAAGTATCTATTTGAGCTTTGTAAGCTTCGGCCTTGCGCCGCAGCAGCCGATCGAGGTATGTTTCTGTCAGAAATCGTCCCCGGCGCTCGAGCAGTGAGGTAATGCAAGCGCGATTGCTCCTTCCCAAACAAACTTCTCGAACCTCCCCACGTTTGAGCTGGAGATTTTCATCCAGCATCAATTGATCGATTATTTTCTCGTGAATCGGCTCGTCATTAACAATCACACCATTAAAATCAAATAAAACTGCTTTTAGAGTCATTAGAAGAGGGAAGAAGGAAGTTAGGCAACGGATTATGTAACGGATGTAACGGATGTCAGGAAGAGGGAAGAGGGAAGAGGGAAGAAGGAGGAAGGAAAAAAGAATTTATACTAATTATTAAAAGTAACGTGACACATAAATTGTACGCGAGCATCTGTAGGGACACGGCATTGCCGTGTCCTTACCGTCCGCTTCGACTTTTAATAATTGGTATAAGATTGAGGATGGTAGCAAGACTTTTTTAAATTGGTATTAGTAACAATAAATCAAGCGGGAGCTGGAATGCCTGGTAAATCGCCATCAAAATCAGGAGTTCGATCGCCCCTATTCCACCCCCTCGCCACCTTGGCCTGTTCCAAATCTTCCCCCGGCAAAGGTTTCACGCCCTGCGTCACCTGATTCGTCCACCAGTGTTCGTGAGTTTGCACCGCAGCGAATCCAGCCGCCCCCGCCCAAGCATCGAGGCTGCCAGCAGCGTAAGACTTAATATAAGGCTCCTCAAAGATATCAGTCAGCCACTCTGTTTGCCGCAAAGTTTTTTGGTTTCCGTCCAAAATTGCCACTTGTCCCCCAACCTTTAGCAGTCGGAAGCTTTCTCGCAAAATTGCCCGCGATACAGCAGGTGGCGTCTCGTGAAACAGCAAGGAAGCTGCGACTAAATCGAAGCTGGCATCGGGAAAAGCAACGCTTTCGGCATTTCCGTGCAACCACTGGATATTTAAGCCGGCTTTTTGCGCTTTCATGTCGGCAACTACCAGCATATAAGGCGACAAGTCCAGCCCGACAACTTCCGCTTCGGGAAAAGCCTGCTTGAGCATGAGCGTTGTCGAACCGGTGCCGCATCCCAAATCGATAATTCGGCGCGGTTTCACCCGCACAGCGTCAATTAAGCCTTGCCTGACGACTGTTTCGTGGGGAGGCAAAACATATTGCGTGATTGGATCGTAGGAAACGGCGGCACTGGGGTTGAGGTAGCCGCGTTTAATGCCGTGAAAGTTTTGGCTGGTGTAATATTCAGGATAAACTAAGTCGGGTTGTCGGTAGCGATCGCCCGCTGTTTCCCAATCGATACCTTCGTAGAGTCGTTTCAGTGCTTCTTCGTCGATCGCCAGTCGAATCAGGGGCGACAAAAAGCGCTCGAAAATTGTATCCTTGCCAACAGCCATAAAACACCTTTAACAAAAACTCTTCTAATTTTAGCCAACGGCCGTAAATTTAGCATTAATTAAAACTGTTGATCCCATCTTCTCTCTTCCCTCTATCCCTTACTTCCGTTACAACGTTACAAAATCCGTGGACTTCCTTTCCACTTCCTTCTTATACCATTTTTTCAAAAAAATGCAACTATATACCAGCTTCAAAAGCTGGTTTTATCAGGTATTTCAAAATCTAAAATCTAAAATCTAAAATCGTATTACTTCCCGTTACTAATAGGAATTTTTACCAAAAATTCCGTGCCTCCGCCCGGAGGCTGAGAAATTTTGATGCTGCCGCCGTGTCCATCCACTACAATTTTGTAGCTAATTGCTAACCCCAAACCAGTACCTTGACCCACCGGTTTAGTAGTAAAAAATGGGTTAAAAATTTGGTCTTTAACGCTGTCGGGAATGCCGGGGCCGTTGTCGGCGATCGCCACTTTCAGAAATTTACAGCCATTTTCGCGAACTACTCCTGTGGAAATAGTAATAATTTTATCCAGGCGATCGATCTCGTTCAAGGCATCGATCGCATTACTCAGCAAGTTCATAAACACCTGATTGAGCTGAGAGGGATAGCACTCGACTGAAGGCACTTTTCCGTATTTCTTGACTATATAAATTCTATTTTTAATGCGGTTGGAGAGCAACAGCAAGGTATTTTCTATACCTTCGTGAATATCCGCCTGCTTTTTGTCAGATTCATCGAGGCGAGAAAAGTTACGCAAAGAAAGAACTATGCTGCGAATGCGTTCGGTTCCTATTTTCATAGAATCCAATATATGCGGCAAATCTTCCTCGATAAATTCTAACTCTATTTCTTCGGTAAAATCTGCGATTTTCTGGGGAACCTCTGGGAAGGCTTCTTTGTATAAACTCACCAATTCTAATAAATCTTTAGTATATTTGCTGGTGTGAGGCAAATTAGCCGAAATGAAGTTAACGGGGTTGTTAATTTCGTGCGCTATTCCAGCCACCATTTGACCGAGAGATGACATTTTTTCGCTCTGCACTAAATGAGTTTGAGTTTTTTTCAGTTCATTTAAGGCGCTATTAAGGAGTTTTACTTGGTCTTGGGTTTGACTGTAAAGGTGAGCTTGAGTAATTGCGATCGCCAATTGGTCTGCTACAGCTTTTAAGAGTTGGATTTCCTCCTTGCTCCAAAGCCAATGACTAACGTGGCTGCAAATTAAATAACCCTGCGGCTGGTTTTGAGTGTGGACAGGAACGGCTAAATAGCTATTAGCTTTAATTTCGCTCGCTCGATCTGCACCCTCCGCCCAAGTGTCCCTCGAAAGAATAATTGGCTCGCATTGGCCACTCGGTATGGACAAATTTCCGACAAAGTAAGACTCAAACTTTTGAGCGGGGGTCGAACAATCTGATGGGCAACATTCCCATATGATTTGTAACATTTTTTCTTGTGGTTTGTACCACCCAAAAGCCGCCCGTTCTAGGTGCAGCAAACTTACTATTTCTTCGACTGTGCTTTGCACGATTTGGTCTAATTCCAGGGAAGCGCGAATGCGTCCAGCAATCCGGTTGAGCATGGCTTCTCGCTCCGCTTGAGCGCGATTGTTTTCGGAGGAATAAATTAGCCATATTGCTGCTAGCATTGCTGGGCCGAGCAGTCCGGCGACGACCGATGTCAGTAAATTTAATGCTTGCAGTTGGGATTCAATATTTTCGCGGGGAATTACTAAAGCCATCGACCAGTTAACTTCATTGAGGGGAGCATAAGCCACATACACCCATTTGTTATCTATTTTTACCAGTTCGATGTTCGTCTGGCGGTCGATCATCTGCCGCGCAATTGTGGAGAGTGCGGGGTCTTTTGAATGTAAAAAGCTTGGGGCATCCTGGTCGATATTTCCGATTAAGTTATTGTTGGGATGAACAATTGGCACTCCTTGTGAATTGATCGCAAAAGCATAACTGTCAGAACCGTACTGCAAGCTGTTAGCCACAGATGCTACTCGGTCTAATTTAATGGCGCCCGCGAGGACTCCAATTACTTTATTGGGAGCAGGAGGCAAGGCCCAAATAGGAGCTGTAATGATGATCGTTGGAACTTTTGTACTGCGGCCTATCAGCGGGTCGGAAACGTTGAGCTGCCCGGCCATTGCTTTTTGAAAGTGTTGGCGGTCTTTGATGTTCGCGCGGTTGCCTAAAGTATTGATTAATGAGCCGTCGGGTTGAGTTAATGACAGGATGAAATACTCTTTTAATCTGTATATTTCTCCTTGTAACCGGGGTTCGACTAATTTCCAATTGAGAGTGCTAACCGTAGGATCGTAAGCAAGGGTTTCTATTTCTGCTTTGCGAGTGCTGAGCCAGCGGTCGATTTCGTCAGTGCCTTTTTCTAGTTTTAATAGTGCTATTTCCTTTAAATTGTCGAGGATTAGCCCGCGCACAAAAAAATAGCTGATGCAAGCTGTTGTGCTAATGGTTAATGCCGTGGTACCCAGAATTAGCAGGGTCAGCAAATGGCGGCGCTGCCGTCTGTGCTGCCAAAGACTGTGCGCTTGCTGCCACCGCGATTGAGCCGAATTGCTGATGTTGTCCCAAAAGCAACGCAGCTTTTTTGTTGGTGGCGGCGGCGCAGACACAGATCCGGCTTGATTTGCTGGGTTTTGCATCATCAAATGTTCTCTCCGAATCAAATTCATCAAACGGTAGTCGTCATTCGGCAGAATTAATATCAGCCAAGTCGTGAGACCAGTTTCAGAAAATAATGCAACTGTAGGTCGATGCTCCCAACCCTGGTAGTCATCAGTCATTCCCAATCTAAAATCTAAAATCTAAAATTTAAAATGGTATGACTTGCATTCCTGACTGCAAACAATTCTTATTCCGATCGCACGCTCGCCTTCTATTTTGGCATCAGCTTTATATTTTGACCTTCGGTTTACCTAATTGAGGTTACTGGTTTACGATATCTTTAATATCTATCTCGTTTGTATAACAAAATAATTGTAAATAACACAGAGAAAACACGGAGTTTTTTAAATTAGCAATGTATTCTAATGTATGGGCAAAACCCTCTTGACAATTTTACTAATGTGCGCTGGGGTGTCAAGGGGAAATTTTTTCGTCTAAAGCTTTTTTAGCCAAGCGGGTTGCATAAACGGTGAGGGCGATCGTTGCTAGCAAACCAATGCCGTAGAGAGCCCACTCAGCAGCAGTGCGCGATCGCCCTTGCGATCCGAGGGCAGCCAAACTCCCAGCCAGGGAACCGATATAAACATACATGACTGTTCCGGGAATCATGCCGATCCAAGATGCGAAAAAATAGTCTTTGAGAGATACCTGCGTGACTCCAAAAGCATAGTTAAGCAAATTAAACGGAAAAATGGGAGAAAGCCGCGTTAAAAGCACAATTTTCCATCCTTCAGAGGCAACTGCGGAGTCGATCGCCTTAAATTTTTGATTGCCCTCTATCTGTTTGGAAACCCAGTCGCGAGTTAAATACCGCCCTACCAAAAAAGCGCAAGTTGCGCCTAAAACTGAGCCGATGGAAACACAAACCGAACCGCCAACGACTCCGAACAAAACGCCAGAACCGAGAGTCAGCAAAGAACCGGGGATAAATAGAACCGTTGCGACAATATAAATTAAAATAAAAGCTGCCGGGCCCCAAGGGCCGAGACTCGCGATCGACTCCAAGGCATTTTTCAGAATTCCTTGGAAGTTAAAAAACTTTGCCGCCACAATCAAAGCCACAGCTAAACCAATCCCTAAAATCAGCTTCCACCGGTTTGATGTTGGCGGATTTTCATCGGGCGATCGCGAATCATTCATTACCTAAACTCCCTACTCATTCATTGCATACACCGTAAGGTTTGTAGTTGCGCTTTAGCACTGCAAAACTCTGTAATAAAGCGCAACTTTTCCCTTCAATTAAATCAAGGTACCGCCGCAGCTAGAACCGCAACCTGCCGTACATCCATAACAATAAGCAGCAGTTTGCACCTCTTGAATCAAATCTAAACTGCCAGATTCGATCAATTTAGCAGCAGTTATCTTTTCGCCGCTGCCAGTTTTCGCCGGCAGATTTTCCATCTGGTTAAAATCGCAGTCGTAGACATTGCCCAAATAGTCGATCGACAATTCGTTACGGCACATTAAATGTTCCAGAGTACCGGGATTAAAATTATCCTCCAAAAACCCCAGATAAGGCTTGTGAAGTTTCTTATGTTCCAAATGAAACTTAGTCCGTCCCACCGGCAAATTAGTAATCGCGAACAATTGATTAAAACAAATCCCAAAATGTTCTGCTAAATAAACCTTGTAATCTTGCTCTAACTTGCCTTGTTCCGGTGTTAGCGAAAACTTGTCTGTTGTCGGCACTTGTGGATTGTACACCAAATCCAGAGTTAAATTTGGGTTTTTCCCGTATCCCAACTGATTTAGCTTTTGCAGCGCCCGAATCGAACTGTCAAAAACACCGTTGCCGCGCATTTTGTCCACATTGTCAGCTTGGTAGCAGGGAAGCGACGCCACAATTCTGAGTTGGTGCTGCGCGCAATATTCGGGAATATCTTCAAAACCTTTTTCAAAGTAAATCGTCAAATTAGAACGAACAATTACCTCTTTACCTGCCGCCCTGGCAGCTTCCGCTAGCGGTTTAAAACCGTCAAGCATTTCGGGAGCACCGCCGGTGAGGTCAACAGTTTGAATTTGAGGAAAGCGGCGAATGATTTCAATTAATTGGTCGCAAATTTCCGGGGAAAGTTCTTCTGTTCGTTTCGGGCTCGCTTCTACGTGGCAGTGAGTGCAAGCGAGGTTGCAGCGTTTGCCGAGATTTATTTGTAAAACTGTAATCTGCTTTTTAGTTAAAGCTGAGTTAATTTTGTTTTTGAAAGGCGTGACTGCTGTCTGAATCATGTGCTAACCTTTTGGTCTCTGCTCGCAACGAATGTAGAGGCGTTCCGGGGGAACGCCTCTCATAATTTAGCACTAATTTTTTGGATGCGACCGATCCAAATTTTAACGCGTCGCTACAAAGTTAATTGAAACTCACATCTTGCACCCTTATTGAAAACAGGCTTTCCGGCCTGTTCCACAGGAGAGGAATTTTGTTGTGGAACAGGCCGGAAAGCCTGTTCATAAAAGACTTATTGACAATACTGCAAGAGCTGAGTTAAAACCGACAAGGCAAGAATTCTAATTTTGACACTCATATTACTTTAGAGAGTGCACTAATTTCTCAACTCGTGCTTTAATTTCATCTCGAACGCGGTGAAAAGTTTCGATGGGTTGTCCGTCGGGATCGTCGAGTTGCCAATCTTCAAACACTTCTCGCAATACCCACGCTTCGGGTAAATTGACGCCGCAGCCACACAGAGAAATTACTGCATCGTAGTCTTCTGCATTGAATTCGTTTAATGGGTTGGATGTTTGATCGGTGATGTCAATGCCGATTTCTGACATGACTTGAATTGCTGTCGGATGAACTCTGCTTGATTCTAACCCGGAACTGGTGACTCCAATCTTGCCGGCTCCGATGGTTTTAGCGAATCCTTCTGCCATTTGCGATCGGCAGGAGTTTCTTTTGCAAACAAACATTACTTTTTTCATGGTGTTTGTTAATTGTTGGTTATTGGTTGTTGTGGGGGTTTCGGCGGTTTCTAAGCGCCCGGTAATTCAAGAGCCCGATTTGCTAGGGCGATCGCCTCTTTAGCGGCTTGTTCCTTGCGTTCGCTGTAGCGATCGGTCAAATAGTCGGCTTGCTCCCGCAACAGCAAGGTAAACTTGTACAGTTCCTCCATCACGTCGATCGCGCGATCGCGATAAGGCGAATCCTTCATCGTCCCATCTTCATTAAATTCCTGATAAGCCTTCGCCACCGAAGACTGATTCGGAATCGTAAACATCCGCATCCAGCGGCCCAAAATTCTCAAAGTATTGACCGCATTAAAAGATTGCGAACCGCCACTAACTTGCATCACCGCCAAAGTTCGGCCTTGAGTCGGTCTGACAGCCCCAATGCTTAAAGGAATCCAGTCAATTTGATTTTTCATAATGCCGGTAATATTGCCGTGCATTTCTGGACTCGACCACACTTGGCCCTCCGACCATAGGCTCAATTCCCGTAATTCTTGAACCTTCGGATGAGTATCGGGAACGCTGCCGTAAATCGGCAATTCAAGAGGATTAAAAAATTGAACTTCTGCACCGAAATCCTCGATAACTCTAGCAGATTCTTCCGCCAACAAGCGGCTGTAAGAACGCTCTCTTAAAGAGCCGTATAAAAACAAAATTCTCGGTTTGTGCGTAAAATTTGCCATAATGCTTTCACTTAAAATCCCGAAATCCGTTAGATATTTCCCGATAAACTGCGACTGCTATTTGTGCCCCCCAAATAGGAGCAACCCAGTAAACCCAGTGGTGTTCCCAAATGCCGCCAACTAAAGCCGGGCCGAGCGATCGTGCCGGGTTCATGCTGGCTCCGGTAATCGGCCCCATAAATGCAGCTTCTAACCCTACAGTTAACCCAATTGCTATCCCAGCAAAGCCGATGTGAGCGCGTCTATCTAATCCCGAACCGAGGATAACAAACATTAAGATAAAAGTCAAAACAGCTTCTAAAATTAGAGACTGCAACCAGTTACCGTTGAGAGGGATAGTTGCACCTAGATTTGCTACTTTTCCTAGGGTAATTAGCAGCACTTGAGAAGCTGCAATCGCACCCCCACACTGCGCTAAAACGTAAGGCAAAACTTTGTATTTTGGGAAAAAACCGCTCGCCCAAAACCCTAAAGTTACGGCTGGATTAAAGTGTGCGCCGCTGATGTGTCCTAGGGCGTAAATCATCGCAGTTACTACTGCACCAAATACAAAACTGATGCCTAAATGAGTTACGGAACCAGTGCTAGTTTTGTTAACCATCACCGCACCGGTGCCTGCAAAAACCAAAATAAATGTACCTAGAAATTCGGCGATCGCTTCTCGCCTGCAATCGGGCTGAGCACAAGCTAACCTATGACCTGTCGCATCCATCGCTCTAAACTAATTTGTTCCATCCCATCATATCAATAAAAATTGATATGTCAATCCTCAAACAAGCCATATCAGTATTTGAGTGATTAAGAAATGTTGATGGGTTAATCTGCGTCAGAACAAGGGCGCGCCGGCAGGATCTGGCTGAAGCGGCGGTATTCGGCGAGGTACTGTTCGAGGGCGACAAACTGAGCTAAATTGAGGCTGTAGTAAATCCAGCGACCTTCTTGGCGACTGCGGACTAAAGCTGCATCCTTCAAGGCTTTGAGGTGAAAAGAGAGTTTAGACTGGGGGACGTTGAGCCGATCGCACAAATCGCACACGCACAACTCCTGTTCCCGCAGCAACTCCAAAATCTGAAGCCGCAAAGGATCGGAAAGAGCGTGAAAGCCAGCAGCGATCGATTTATCTGCAACAGGAGGCGCGATCGGAGAATTTTTAACCATAAATTACCCTTAAAATTTTATTCAAAAACTCCCGGCGCGATTTCTTGTTTTTACCGTTAGATTCGATCGGGTTATCCTTTGATGACAATCCCAAATCAACAGCGAACTCTTTCTCTTCTAGGACTAACGATTAATTCTCTTACCGATGCAACGCCCAGTAAGCGCAGCCGCTGATTGCAGCAGCAATTGGCAAGGTCAAAATCCATGATAGTAGAATCTGATAGAAAACGCGCACATTAGCTTTTTTTGAAATCAATCCTACACCAAAGATTGAACCTACCGAAACATGGGTAGTAGAAACTGGAAGTCCATAGCGACTGGCAGCAATAACTAAAAATCCCGTCACTAAGTTTGCCACAAGTCCTTGACCCGTATTCATTACTGTAAGCTTTTTGCTCATTGTTTCGGCAACTTTTTTAGCATTCAATAAACCGCCGAGCGCCATTCCCAAAGCTACTGCTAAACTTCCCCACTGAACTGATATGGATTGACCGACTAACATGAGCGAAACAATTTTCGGAGTATCGTTCAATCCTCTGGCAAAACTGACGATTCCCGCACTCATAAAATGGCAAACATCCACTAACTTTTGGCTGGGAATTTGTAAAAAATTTCCCTGGTACCTTTGCGTGCATTTATCGAGAGAATCGACCGCGACATCAGCGGTCGTGATGCACCTCAGTATGTTAGTTGCATCCGGCTGGGGAATGGGAATAATCTGTTGAATTTGACCAGCGCAAATACACCATTCTTTCTGGATTCCCAAATAAACTCGCAGGTAGCGAGACAGCCCATAAATTAAAGCTGCTAATGGAATCGCAATCATGGGACTCAGCAACAAAGGCATTAGAAAAGTTTTCTGCAATGCTGTAAAATTAACTTCAGTAGCAATTGCTACTAAACCTGCACCGACAAGCGCACCTGTAAGACCGTGAGTTGTGGAAATAGGGAATCCAGTTAAGGTAGCAAGAATAACGGTTAAACCCGCAGCGATCGCGACTGCCAAATGAAAATCTGGGGCATTGGCGATCTCGTCTGGAACTAGCCCTTTTCCAGAAAAGCTTTTTACTAGCGTTTCTGCTAAAAAAATAGAAAATACTGAACCTGCAAAAGTTGTGATTGTTGCCCAACCAATTGCTGTTTTATAGTTCGTCGTCTGACTGCCAAACAGTGTCGCCACGCCTTTGAAATTATCATTAGCACCATTGCAGTATGCTAAAAAAAACGTGGCGAGAAATAGTGCAATAAGTAACATTCTCTTACTCAGAACAAGTGTGGTTTATTTAAAACTGTTTTTGGCCCCGACCGCGACAGCACCGAATTTGATTGTATAGACACAGTTGCATCAAATAAAATAATGAAAATATTAAGATTTCTTTGGAAGGCCAGCGATCGCATCTTAATTTCGCGCCAGCAACATGGACACGATATTGAACGATATTATAAATTAAGGCTCGGCGATCGCTTCCGGTACGCTCAACGCACCCATTCACTTAGGATTCTGTACCCTTGCCGGCACATCTGTCAGTCCCGCCTTCTGCATCAGCGAAATCACCCCTATAGATAGAATTCCCCCAATGATTACCCCAACAACTACCAGAATGAGAAAGACTTTTTGCAGAGTTTTTTTAGTGGCGGGGTGGTACTGTCTCGGCAATGCTTCACCTTGCTCGTCAACTTCTTGATCCAAGGGGTCTAGCGGATTGGAGGGATTTGAGTTAAAGGGATTGGGCGCTTGATTCATAGTTAGTGTGGGTTAAAGGAGATCGACAACTATTTTAACTTGCGATTTAGCCTCGCAGCTTAAATAATACATTCTGGTTTTACTGAATACTCTATAAATTTTATTAAGATTGCTAAAATACGGATTAACCCGGTTTATTGAATAAACCGGGTTTTTCAACATACTAAAAGTTTTATGTCACGCTTCTGCTTTTGACAAACGATCAAGAGAAATTGTTGCCGCCTTAGATACTTGAGAATTACTATCTTTTTCTAAGTATTTCAAAGCCGAAACGCTCTTAACACTCGGCAAATTGCCCAAAGCTTCAGCCAGCCTCTGGCGAATCAGCCAATCTTCCGACTGAGCAAAATTGAGGATGCGATCGATCGCCCCAATATCTTTAATTTCCCCCAAAGCCGAAATTGCCGCCTGCTGGATCACCACTTGCTCGCTGTCGAGAGCTTTCAGCAGCACATCGCGAGCCCGGGGATCTTTGAGATTTCCCAGAGAAACAGCAGCACTGAAGCGCACCAGCCATTGAGTATCTTCGTAAAAAGCCCGCACCAAAGCATCAAAAGCTCTGATATCTTCGAGATAGCCCAAAGCACCCGCAGCGTCAGCGCGAATGCCGTAATCCGGGTCAGTTTCTAGCAATTTGACTAGAATGGGATAGCACTCTGCTGTCGGTTTGACCCCGAGAGCAAACACAGCCATCGATCGCACCTGCAAACTTTCGTCGTTTAACACCTTTTTAATCAAAGGCACCGCCTCTGCAGCAGGCACATTCCGCAAGTTGGCCAAAGCCACCATTCGATCGGCTGAATTTTGACTTTCTAACTTGGCTGCAATTTGCTCTAAGCTTAAAGTTGTCATTATGGGTAAATCTTGTAGTAAAACTTTACATTCGGGTTATTTTGATTATAGGGGAGTCTCAGGGGAAAAGCAGGCAGTAAAAACCGCCCTGCGTATTTGAGATGAGTAAGATTGCGGATTAGTGAGACGATTAATCTAAAGTTCAGATTGCGTGGAAATAATCAATGAGAAAGTTTATTATTTAAATCCCAAGCACAGGCGAGGTGTTTCTGCCGTTCCCTAAGGCTTTGCCCGATAGTTAGCCGCCCTCTGACAACCTGCCATCCACTATGCCGTTTTACAACCCGCCTTTTTACTCCTCAGCCTTAGAACAAGCGATCGATCGCTACCCCCTCACTGCCGGGCCAGAAACTTCCTTAGCAGTGGCGATCGCCCTGATGAGTCAGTTGCAAAACAGTTGTCCCCTAGTCAAAACACCTGTACCCTCAGACCGGGGGGCGATAACCGAAACATCCGCGCCGGAAAAGGTGCGGGCCCGCTGCGTGTTCGTCGTGCAGAACCAGCAGACTATTACCACAGGCAACTTATCCGACAACCCCAGCCGCGGACTGTTAATCGGCATATTAACTCCCGCCGACCTAGTGAGGCTGATAGCTTCTGGCACAATAGACAACCAGCACAAAGTACCCCTGCACAAAATACCAATTTCCGAAGTGATGTCCCCGGTGTCGGTCTCCCTCACAGAATCCGATGACCAAGACGTGTTTACCGCTTTATCCTTATTTCGCCAGCACAAGATTCGCTATTTGCCGATCGTCAATCAATTTCGCCACTTGGTAGGAGTGCTGACGCGGGAAAGAATTCGCCAAGTATTGCAGCCTTCAAACATTCTCAAATTGCGGCGGGTAGCAGAATTGATGACTACGCCAATTACAGCACCCCACACCGCCTCGCTGCAGAGTATAACCGAACTGATGTCTGAGCATCAAGTCAGTTGCGTAGTCATCACAAAAAACAAAGAATTAACAATGGAGAAGCCCAAAGATGACTATACCTCCATTTTTCACTATTCCTTTCACCAACCCCTGGGAATTATTACCGAATACGACATCGTGCAGGCGCAGTTTCTCGAACTAAATTTCGAGCAAACCCCAGCTCAAAAAGTCATGAGAACTCCCCTGCAATTTCTTCAGCCTTCCGATTCCCTCTGGACGGCCCACAAAGAAATGCAGCAGCAACAAGTGCAGCGGTTGGTCGTGTGCGGGGGGCGCGGAGAACTGTTGGGAATTATTACTCAGACCAGCTTGCTCAGAGTCCTCGACCCCACCGAAATGTACCGAGTTGTCAAACAGTTGCAGCAGTCGGTTTATCAACTGCAAGCCGAAAAAGTGGAACTGTTGCAAAGCCGCAACGCCAAACTGGAACAGCAGGTGCGGGAACGGACTGCAAAACTCCACGAACAATTGCAGCGCGATCGGCTGTTAACTCACATTTCCTTGCGGATTCACCAATCCTTAAACCTCGAAGAAATTCTCAACGCCAGCGTCGATGAAGTCCGCCAAGTTTTGCAAGCTGACCGAGTAGCAATCCTGCATTTAGAGTCGAGCAATTACGGTATTGTAGTGGCAGAATCCGTTGCCGAAAATTGGCCTTCAATCTTGGGAGAAATCATGCCGGATAATATTTGGCAAGAATCTGCTTCCGTGATCGAACAGGAAATTTATGCGGTTCCGGATATCGACCAAGCCTGTTTGAGCGCCGAAAAATATGCCCGCTTCCAGCAAGCGCAAATCAAAGCTTATTTGATTGTACCAATTTTGCAAGACGGCAATTTGTGGGGGATGATGTGTGTTCATCAGTGTTCCCAATCCCGTCAGTGGCAACCTTCGGAAGTGGATTTGCTGCTGCAACTGGCAACTCAAATCGCGATCGCCATTCAGCAAGCCCAACTCTATCAGCAAGTCCAAAATCTCAACACCGACCTCGAACGCCAAGTCCAAGAACGCACCGCCGAATTGCAGCAAAAAGTTCACGAACTCCAGCATTTAAACGTCCTCAAAGATGAATTTCTCAGCACCGTTTCTCACGAACTGCGGACGCCTTTAGCTAATATAAAAATGGCTATTCATATGTTGAGAATTTCTCCCACACTAGATCGACGCCAGATTTATCTAGAAATTTTAGAAACAGAATGTACTAGAGAAACAGATTTGATTAATGCTTTGCTAGATTTGCAGCGACTCGAAGCCGCAACTTGTCCGATCGACCTCGAACCAGTAAACTTAGAAGTCTGGCTGCCTACTATTATCGACCCGTTTTACACCCGAGCCCACGACCGCCACCAAGATTTGCGAGTAGAGTGCGATCGCCACCTCCCCACGATCAGTTCCAACCGCGCTAGTTTGGGACGAATTTTAGCCGAGCTCCTCAACAATGCCTGCAAATATACTGCCAATGACGGCGAAATTTTTCTGAAAGTTGAGTGCAAAAACCGAGACGGGGAACAGGGAGGACAAAGGACAAATTCGCGACAAGCAAGTGCTGTGGCTTCAGAAATCCAATTTACACTCAGCAATCAATCGTCTATTTCTATAGAGGAATTGCCTCGAATTTTTGAGAAATTTTATCGAGTTCCCAACGCCGATCCTTGGAAACAAGGAGGCACAGGTTTGGGTTTAGCTTTGGTTCAAAAACTTGTCGAACAGTTGCAGGGAAAAATTGAGGTTGAAAGCCGGAATGGCTGGACTAATTTTACCGTCACATTTCCTACCAACCCGGATGGAAATTAGTCCGCCATCAGTCAATTTTAGATTTTAGATTTTAGATTTTAGATTTTAGACTTCGACCTAAGAGGTTCGCCGAGCGCGAGCGTCGAGTCGCGCTCAGTCGAACGATTTTAGATTTTCGATTTACTCCACAGACGCATCTGGGAGATTGAACAAGAGTCTAAAATTTTGGGAGTTTCATGATTCCTGTCGGGGGCTTGTGTCCTTTTTTTGGGTGTCAGCTTTTTTGGGTGTCACTCTTTTTTAGGAGCTAGTTTGCGGATATCAGACGGTGCTGGTGCCAAATTCAAATATTCATTTTTATCTTCAACAACTGAGGATTTGGATGCTGGATACTTCTTGCGTTTAGGGGCATGATTCGCAACTGTGCCCAAGCATGGTATGCCAAAATTTTCTAATTGACTGAAAACTTTTTGGACCACTGAAAAGGGAACCTGCTGAATTGCTACAACCATCAGTATGCCATCGGTGCGCGCAGCTAAAAAGTTCGTATCTTTACTGTCCGCCAGCGGCGGCGTATCGTAGATAACTAAGTCAAATTTTGCCTGAAGTTCTTCCATTAAATACTGCATCTGAGATGATGCCAGCCGTCTGGCAGTACCAGGACCTGGGAGACCGGCAGTTAATACAAAAAGATTATCTGCTAGATGCGATCGTTGGATAATTTCATTGGGTTCGTTTTTATTGTCGAGCAAGTTGCTCAATCCCTTGACATTAGGCAGTTCCAACAGCAAGTGCAGGCTGGGCGAATGCAAATTCGCGTCTACTAACAGCACTCGCTGACCCGCCAGAGCTGCCACGTGAGCTAAGTTTAAAGCAACGGTAGATTTGCCTTCGCCAACTGTAGCCGAACCAATTGCCAAAGAGCTAATCGTTCGATGTGAAGAAAGAAAGCGGATATTAGTATAAAGAGAGTCAAAAGCTTCTATAAATTCCGCAGCATTTTTCTTATTACCCTCTTTTCCTTCAAGATAAGCATAGGCATTAGCAATAGAAGGCTGCAATTTTCTAGCATTTTTGTCAAAAGGAATTGCTCCCAATAAAGGGGCTTCAACCCCATCTTTAACGTCATCAGCACAGTAGAAAATATTGCGGAACTTTTCAATTAGGATAGCAGATCCCAGACCCAAAACTAGCGCCCCAACAACTGCCATCATCAATGTATTTTTAGCTTTCGATGCAACTGGAAGCAGGTTGCCCTTAGCATCTCGCGGTATCCGGGGCTCAGAAATTATTTCCCAAGGTACTTGGCTTTGAGCTGCTTGGACGCGCAGAGTTTCCCGCTGGCTTAAAAGTTGATCGCGGGTGCGGGCGGCTACTTCTAATTGCTGTTGCAGTTCGTTGTAGCGGCGGGCTATGGTGGGGAATTCTGTTGCTTGCCTGTTTAAATTCTTTTTAGTTTGGCTGATTGCCTGAAGGCGAGCTTCTAAGACTTCAACTTGGTTAGCAGTATCAACCAATTGTTTAATCAAGCCTATGCGAATAGAATTTTGAAAATTCTGAACTTTAGAATTGGCTTGGGGGCCTACTAAATTTTGCCCCAAAATTCTATCAGTTTGCTGGTTGAGCAAAGCTACTAAATTTGCCCGCTTGCGCTCTAAAGCTTCCACTATAGGGTTAGCAGATTTAAAACGAGCTGTTTCTACAGCAATCTGACCTTCTACTTCCTTAACCTTGGTCAGCAACTCTTTATATTGAGGTTCTTCGCTTAAAGCGGAAGCGGCAATAGCTTCATTTGGTGTAAAATCTAATTGTTTTTGCAAGTTAGCGTACAGCGTTTTTTGTTCTTGCAGTAGCCTTTGAGTTTCTAACTCTAAAGTTTCTACGGTACGAACTTGCCCCATTAATTGCACGCCTTGTTCTTGAGGATTGGTAATCTTTTGCTGCTCCTGTATCACCTGTAACTGCGATTTCAGCTTGTTTACGCGCTCATTGAGTCCCGGAAGCTGGTCTTCAATAAAAATAACACCTTCACCAATGCGAGTCTTGCGTTCCTCAAGACTGTACTTTAAATATTTCTTTTTAGTTTCTTGTAAAACGAACTCAACTAATTTAGGATCACTCCCCATGAAGCGAACTTCCAAAATTTTAGTCATCGTCATCTCATTTTCTCCCACCCGCAAAACGACTAATTTTTTTTGAAGAATTTCCTCGGTAACTTCTGGATATCGTTTTTGGACTTGTTTAACAATAGCCGACAGCATCTGAGGACTCTGGAGAATTTGAAGTTGAGTGGCGTAATCCAAACTAAAAAAATCTCGATTAGGCACTCCCCCCCCCTCGCTGCGATTGGCTAGGGCAGAGGGATCAGCAATTCTTGCCTCCGTTGTCACGGGTTCCACTAGCATCCGAAAATCGCCTTGATATGTTTTCTTGCCTCCCTTGAGCTGATAAGCAACTCCACCGCTTACTATACCTATAATCCCAATAATGATTAGGGCTTGTCGCTGAAAAGTCCTCAACAACGGCTTTAGATTCAATCCTTTCTGAGGCTGCGCGCTTAACTCTTCTCCCTCGTCAACGGAAAATTGCTGCACCTGTCTGCTCTGGCTGCTAATGGGTACGATATGAGCGTCCTGTTCTCTTTCCATGTTGACCTCTTGGATATTTTGTTGGTAAAATCAGCTTTCTTCTGCGAGCCTTCGGGTTGATACTTTGAGCATTGGCTTAAGGATATCACACGAAATTATTGGTTGGTCGAGCCCACTTCCTTCTAATAGTTCTCACTACTTTCACATAGTATACAAAAATAACTAAATCCCTATGCTATGCCGGCGGCAAAAGTTCTTTTACGACTGCTGGAGATTTATATCAGACTGCATTTGGGTCGGCTACGTTGTGCTTGTATTTAGGGTTTCCGGGCGACGAAGCCAACTTTTTCAGGTGTTGCTCAGCTTCGCGACAGGGGGTTCAATAACTTTACCAAACTTTTACAATTGACCGTAACACCTCAGCCGCCGCTTGCGCTGGTATTGGTTTGTCCTCTATGCCATTTTTCGGTTCGGAGTCCACGGCAGAAGCACTTGTTAACTTACGCGCTAACTGACGGGCTAAAAAGTTTTGCATTTCCCATGTAGAGATAATTAGCCACATTCAGCAGATTTTTTGGAACGGCAACTAATCAAATCAATTTCCGAGAAAAATCTGTTTCTTCTTTATAATTATAAACTTTTTGAGGAGCTGGATGACTGATTAAGTGTATATAATTAACTAACCGTGGCAATTATATCACAAACTCATCTCTATAGTGCGCTACAGACATAAAATTTAATAATTTGTGTTCTCAAGCTCGATCGACATCTCGAACAACTCAAGCCTTGTGGGTTTTTCTACCGGGGCGGATGGCGCTGCGCGATTTATGTATCTTCGTAAAAAAACTAGGTTTCTGCGTTCCAGGACTCTTACTACAACGATCGCTTTTATTGGCCCTCCGAGCAAGCTATAGCAATCCTTTCAATAAACGCGCAACTGGCTTTTATGGAAACTAACCGATGCAATAAGAAGATGACACATTGTCCAACAAAAAAAAGAGTTCGCACAGGATGGGAGGATTGCTATTGATCTCGCTCGGATTCTCTCTTGGGAGTTGTTATTTTTCGATTTTACTAATTACCAACAACTCGTTATTAGGGGTTACTGATTTTGTGCTTTTTTTTCTCGAAGTTTCAACAATATTTCTGCATGAACTTCGCGGGTTATAGGATAAAAATATGTAAGAATCATGCCAGCAATTAAAGCAATTGTGGGCAGCGGCCCGATCGCAACTCGAATCGCAAACAGTGCAGAATCTGGCTGTACGGGTGCCGGCTGTCCCGGAACTGTAGATAGAAATCCAGCTCTTTCTAACGCTTGGCCTACCAACCACAAACCCACTGCTAATCCGATTTTTTGCAGCAGTACCATAAACGAATAGAAAACGCCTTCGCGTCTTTCTCCTGTTTGCAGTTCATCGAGTTCGATCACATCCGGTATCATCGACCAAGGTATTAGATAAGCCGTGGAAACTCCGACACCAGCCATGACTGCTAATACGTACATTTGCAATACTTGTCCTGGTTGGAGGAAAAACAGTCCAGCTTGGGCAATAATCCACAAACTCATGCCCATAAAATATACGGCTTTTTTGCCGTATCTCTCGCTGACTTTACTCCAAACAAATAGCATGATTAATGCAGTGCCTTGAACTGCGATCGCAACCAAGCTAAAAACGTACTGTGGCTGTTGCATCCAGTTAACAACAAAGTAGGGAATAATAGTAGCAGTCAACTGCACTCCCAGCCAAGAAAAAAGATAAATTCCAATTACGTACAAAAAAGGGCGATTGCTAAATGCAATCTGCAACTGTTCTTTCAGTGGCAAGGATGTAGAATTATCTAGTTCGGCGTTTTCTAATAGTTGGGCTGCGACGTGCTTGCGAGTTCCCAAAACGCACCAGTACAAAGGCAAGACAGAGATAACTGCACAGACTGCACCTAATACTAAATATTGTTGATTCGGGTTCTTTTCAAAGACAGCAAAGATAATTAGAGCTAAGATTAATGAAAAGATGCTGCCGCCAATTGAGAAAGCAAACCGAAAACTATTAAGGCTAGTGCGTTCGTTGTAGTCTTGAGTAAGTTCTGGAGTCAGGGCAGTGTAGGGAAGATTGACAGCCGTGTAGGCGGTGTTGAACAAAATGCTGATTCCAACATAGTACCAAAATAACACTGTGTGATCCGTGCTAGGTACAATCCACTGCAATAAGAAGAATATGCCGAAGGGAATGCCACCATATATTATCCAAGGATATCGGCGGCCCCAAGGGTGAGAAGTGCGATCGCTCAAAACCCCCACAATCGGGTCGTTTATCGCATCCCAAACCTTGCTTATCACCAAAATATTGCTGGCTAAGCCGGCAGGTAAACCAGCGACATTGGTAAAGAAAACTAGCAGGTAAAATGCCAAAACATTAGCGGTAATTGCCGGGCCGAGGTCGCCGGCACCGTAAGCTAATTTTGTTGAGAAACTGAGTTTTTTTGTTGCGGGATTGTTGGCTGCTGGTTGAGGCGGGGAAGTGTTGCTCATAAACTTTGATTTCGGGATGTTTTTGTAGTCACAGTCTTTCCAGTAGGAGTATAACTCACGCTACGCCCTAATACTAAGTTTTTTGTAGCGATCGGGACAACCCTGAAGATTTGGTAATTGATAATTGGGTAATTGGTAATTGATAGGTTGGTGGGGGCAGGTTTACGAGATGATTGGTCTTAGGCAATTATTCTTGGTAAAACCTGCCGTACTTAAGGAAATAGTTGCGAAATCTGAACTTCTATTTCTGGAAATGCCAGCATTGACAAAATATCATCTTCATTAAATACTGTTTCTTGTCGGTAATTTGCCTCGCCCGGTTCGCGAAAAACATAAACTTGCCGCGTGTTAACATCAAGTATCCAATAATCAGTAATTCCCGCCTTAGCGTAAGCCGGTGCTTTTCGCTTGCGGTCTGTTTCTAAGGTGGTATCAGCTATTTCTACTAATAAGAAAATGTTGGCGGGTGCGGGATGAAAATCTTGGTACAGCCGAGGGTCGATTTGCACTACAGCAATATCCGGTTCTGGTTCTGAATTATAACTTAGAGCGATCGGGTCTTGGATGCGAATTAAAGCACGTCCTGCCAGCAGATTTCTGAGATAGTCGGCTGCACAGAGATTAGTTGCTGCGTGGGGAGGATTTTTTGCACTCATTGAAATAATTTGCCCGTCAATTAATTCGACTCGTTCATCGGGATTGAGAATGCCTGTTTCGGTCATGCGGCGATATTCCTCTACAGTCCACAAGCGTAAATCTGTTACAGTCATGGCACAATTTCCTTGGGCGATATTATCTATTATCGATTCACATTCTAGTTTTTCTTAAATTACTCGGTCAACAATCTAGATTTTGTTGTAATTGCTCCCACACACCACAAAATGGCATTGACAATCTCCGATCGCTGAATATCTTCGGCGTCTAAAAAACTTGCAAACTCTTCCTCAATATTCAAATGGTCTGCAAAATCATAAAGTATGCGCTTGTATTCAGTTGGCATCGGTATTAAAGTAGCTTTCACTAAATCGAAAAGCGTGTTCAAACAGTTGAGGATAGTAGCTGACTCATCAAAATCTTCGGCATCGAGCAAGTACAGCGTTTCTGCAATGTCGCAAATAGCGTCTATTTGTGTGGGTGGCTTTCCCAGTTCACTGACATCGATATTGCACAATTGGAGAGCGTTAATCGCTAGTTCTGGACGGGTAAAAAATACAAGTTGACCGCCGGCTACTAAGGGCGGCTCTTGTTCTCCATAGACAATTAGAGTATATAGATTTGGTGTTTCGGTGCTGGGGTCGATGCGGAAACCGAACAGCCACAACAATTTTTCTGTATTTGGGTTCGCTGTTTGCAGTGTTGTTGCAAAATTTTTTGGTTCTGACATGAATTTTTAATCCCTATAATACGCTCTTAAACCCCGTTTCTACGCAAAATCTGGGTTTTAGTAATAATAAATCTACATAGCAACCGGGTTTATAAGGCAAGAGTGCGTAATCTTTTTCCTATAAATTTTGCTGGATTATGTCGCAGCATTCGGCAACAGTTGCTCTTTCTTCCATTGCTGCTACTAGGGCTTCGTAAGCTGATTGGTGGCTTTCGAGCAGGTTTTTTGCTCGCAGCAAACCCCAGTTTTGTTTAAGTTGAATCTCGGAACTGGGACGGCGCAGTTGTGTTAAAATTGCGCTAATTTTTGTACGGTCTTCTGCTCCTCCTTGTGCGCTGCCGTAAACAAATTTTTCGGCGACTATTCCGGCCATCCACACGGTACAATATTGGTCTAAAAGTTGGGCAGAAAGAGTGCCACTTTGGAGTTGAGATGCTAATTGTTCGTCTTCAAATCGGACGCCGCCTTGGGCTGTTTGACCTTGTTTAAATGCTTCCCAAGCGTTGAGGGCGTAGCTGGTTACTGGAATTCCTAAAAGGTGGGCAACTAGGAAGTGTCCGGCTTCGTGGTGAAGGATTCGATCGCGCTTTTGTTTGGAAGTTCCTCCCAGCCAATCTAATAAAATGGTACCGCCTTGACCTTGCCACTGGAAACTGTCTAGGGTGGCTAGCCCCAACAGGCAAAAAGTGGCGATCGCAGGTACGGCTTCTGGCAAGTTGAATAGAGGCCCCAACAATATTGAAACGGTGATGGCAAAGATAGAAATAGCGATAATATTCAAAGAAGTGTCTTTCATAATGGCGAATGGGTAACTGGGAATTGGTAATGGGTAATTTGTAATAGGGAATTGGTAATGGGAATGGGTTTTAGAGGTAAACTCAGGTACGATCGCGCGATCGGTTTGGCAGCGTCGGGTCGATCGCAGCAGCCGGGACTTCCGACAAAAACACCACCTTCCAGTTTGACTGAAAATTGCCCCTCCGAAGCCACCGATATTAAAAAGATATTAAAATAAATCAAAGTCCAGTAAAAGTGTTAGTGGAATCCTTCATGTCAGTTTTGGCAGCGATCGCAGTTTTAGGTATCTTGATTGTCGTTCACGAACTCGGCCACTTCCTGGCGGCGAGACTTCAGCACATCCACGTCAACCGCTTCTCCATCGGTTTCGGGCCCATCCTCTGGAAGTACCAAGGCCCGGAAACAGAATACGCCCTCCGCGCCTTTCCCCTGGGAGGTTTTGTGGGTTTCCCGGACGACGATCCCGACAGTACAATTCCCCCAAATGACCCGAATTTGCTCAAAAATCGCCCCGTGATCGATCGGGCGATCGTCATTAGCGCAGGGGTAATTGCCAACTTAATTTTTGCTTACTTCCTGTTGGTGGTGCAACTGGGTACTGTCGGCGCGGCAGAAATGAACTACCTACCGGGAGTTAAAGTCCCGGAAGTCGCCGCAGAAGTCAGTTCTGCCGCGAAACAAGCGGGAATTCGATCGGGCGACGTTGTTCTGTCTGTTGACGGCAAGGAATTGGGCGCTTCCCGCGAAGCAATCAAATTATTGGTCACAGAAATCCAAAATCATCCCAACCAACCCCTAGCGTTGGAAATTCAGCGCCAAGAACAAAAATTTGTGGTGACAGTAACTCCTGAAGAGTCGCCCGACGGCAAAGGTCGCATTGGCGTACAGCTAACTTCTAACGGCACTGTGGTGCGGCAGAGGGCCGGATTTGTAGAGGCGTTTAGCAAGGCCGCCAAAGAATTTGAGCGGATTGTGGTGCTGACGGTTCAAGGTTTCGGGCAGTTACTTAGCAATTTCAGCCAGACTGCCGACAAGTTGTCCGGGCCTGTGGCGATTGTGGCGATTGGTGCAGGGATTGCCAAATCGGATGCTGCGAGTTTGTTTCAGTATGCGGTGTTAATTAGCGTCAATTTGGCTGTGATTAATATCTTGCCTTTACCTGCTTTGGACGGCGGTCAGCTAGCTTTTCTGTTAATAGAAGGACTGCGGGGCAAGCCTCTGCCGAACCGCATTCAGGAAAATGTCATGCAGACTGGTTTGGTGTTGTTGCTGGGTTTGGGAATTTTCTTGATTATTCGGGATACAGCTAATTTGGCTGGGTTCGATTTCATGGGCAATCTTCGGCAACAATAGTCAGTAGTCAGTAGTCAGTAGTCAGTAGTCAGTAGTCAGTAGTTGGTTGTTATTGGTTATTGATTATTGATTATTGATTATTTGTTGGTTGCCACTAATAACCAAGAAGATTAGTCAACAGTTAAAAATTAACAGTTATTAGTCATTAGAATACTTTTGACTAATGACTAATATTCGGTAATTAAATTTAGAAAAAAAAGCAATGATAACACAAATGCAATCTCCCGAGAAATCAAAAATAGTCTACCCAGATGACAACGGAGAACCCATGTCAGATAATACCGAACAGTTTCGATTAATCGTCTGGATTAAAGAAAATTTAGAACTTTTATTTGCGAGTGTTGCTGATGTTTTTGTGGCGGGTAACTTACTGTGGTATCCAGTAGAAGGAAATAATAAACTTGCTCAAGCACCAGATGTGATGGTAGCCTTTGGCAGACCGAAAAGATATCGAGGTTCTTACCAACAGTGGAACGAAGATAACATTCCGCCGCAAGTCGTGTTTGAAATTTTGTCCCCTGGCAACCGTCTAACTCCGATGATTCAAAAATTCAAATTTTACGAACGCTACGGCGTGGAAGAATATTACTTGTACAACCCTGAACAAGTGGATTTAACTATATGGCAGCGTCGAGACCAAGAATTAGAAGCTGTAGAATCGGCGGACTGTTGGGTAAGTCCCCGACTAGGAGTGCGCTTTCAACTATCAGAAACCGCACTAGAAATATTCGGACCTAACGGAGCGCCATTTGTAAGTTTTGTGGAACTCGCTCAACTGCGAGAGCAAGCAGAATTAAGAGCCCAACAAGAACAGCAAAGGGCAGAACAAGAACGCCAAAGAGCCGAACAAGCAGAAACTTTGCTGGAACAAGAAAGAGCGCGCTCGGAAGCTTTAGAAGCTCGACTCCGCGAAATGGGAATCGACCCCAATATTTTTTAAATCACTAATGGCTAATGACTAATGGCTAATGACTAATGACTAATGACTAATGACTAAAAAGTTAAGTTTAAAACAACGATCGCTCGAAATTCTGATTCGCCTCAAACGCCTCTATCCAGAAGCTCCTTGCACTCTCAACTACGAAACTCCCGTGCAGTTGCTGGTGGCGACGATTCTCTCGGCTCAGTGTACGGACGATCGAGTAAATTTGGTAACGCCGGCTTTGTTTGAGCGTTTTCCCGATGCGGTGGCTTTGGCAAATGCTGATATAGAAGAACTCGAAAGTCTTGTGCGATCGACTGGTTTCTACCGCAATAAGTCTAAAAATATTAAAGGTGCTTGTCAGGCGATCGTCAATAAATTTAACAATCAAGTGCCGCAGCGGATGGAACTGCTGCTAGAATTGCCCGGAGTTGCCCGCAAAACGGCTAATGTCGTTCTCGCCCACGCTTTTGGTATTAATATGGGCGTGACCGTAGACACTCACGTCAAACGTTTGACTCAGCGGTTGGGATTGACCGAACATACCGATCCTACAAGGATCGAGCGGGATTTGATGATATTGTTGCCGCAGCCGGATTGGGAAAATTGGTCGATTCGGTTGGTTTATCACGGCAGGGCAGTTTGTAATGCGAGAAATCCGGTTTGCAATATTTGCGAACTTGCAGATTTGTGTCCTTCTGCTAATATTACGCACGGGTGCATCAGTGCCGAGGCTAGCAACTAGCATTAAGGTGTAGAATCTGACGCACATTACAATTGCTGAAATGAAGAGTTTATAAATGAACTCGACCGGTAGATCGTTTTTTGAGTTTGCTATAATTATTGTCAACAGCTTAATGCTAAGGAAGTAAGTATATGAGTATTGCGATTTCCCTCAGTCCAGAAATAGAGGCACTAATTCGTGAAAAAGCAGATAGGGAAGGACAAGATAAGCTGCTACGCAGCTAAACCGGATAAAATAGCATTGCCTTTATTTTTGATTTTTCGATCCCATTTAATAACCA
>NZ_JAUBPR010000196.1:0-7883 GCF_036700845.1 Microcoleus sp. S13_C5 | reverse complement strand
TAATTATGAAATGGAACCGAAACATCAAAAACAAAGGTAACGCGAGTTAATGCAGTTTAGATGTCGAACAGCTTACTATAGCAATTATCGCATCATTTGTGAATTTCTTACTCCCTCCCCGCGAGTTCGGGGAGGGTTGGAGTAGGGTAAAAAATTTATGACTCATTTAGCATTGGTATATACTATAATAACTGGCAAAGAGTAAATTAGCTTGATGGAGATCACTTACTATGGCAGTAGCACTCCCTGATTTTTCTCAAAGCTTTCAAAAAACGAAAGGATTTTGGACGGAACAAGTCGAAAAATCAGCGAATTCTACTTCATAAACAATAGCACAAGGTAAATATTCTCTCTCCGAAACTGCGTATCAGGCCAAAGAAGCTGTCACTCAAACTACGAATTCTGCCGTTAATACTGTTAATCAAGCTACGAACAATGCTTTAGGGACTGTAGCGGAGAAAACAGAAAAAGCGAGACTTTCTATATCTGAAGTCGCCAATCAAGCAGTTAGTCGCGTCAGTGAAACTACCAACAAAGCTGTTGATGCTGTTTCTCACTATGCAGCAACTGCTAAAGAAACTATTAATCAAACTACTAACTCTGCGGTCAATACTCTGAATCAAAGCACTAGCCAAGCTGTAGAGAGTGTAAATCAAGCTACAGAAAAGGCTAAGGCTTCCTTAGAAGATAGCATTAACAAGGCGGGAAAGATGAGCGATGCCGCTTCCAATGCCCTTCAAAGTGCTATCAATGGTAATGTTAAAGATTGGATTGATTCTCACCCTCTCGTCTTCTGGTTGGTGAATCATCCGCTGATATCTTTAGCAATTTTCCTGCTATTTATCTTGAGTATCTTAGGCTTTTTTCAGGCTTTAGGTAGCTTGTTTGCAAAAGGATGGTTATTTATTCTGCAAAGCCCTGTAAAATTCATGCAAGGGGTTTTGAGTTTCGGCTCTAAATCTGTAAGTAATGTCGGTGGAGTTGCTGTAAACTCATTAGTTTCACAGAATCCCGAATACAAAAATAATTCAGCTTTACAATTGAGGGGAGTTGAAGCAAACAGTTTGGAGTCTCAAGAACGACTTGCTAATATTTTGACAAGGTTAGAGGCTATTCGACAAGAGCAGAATCAGCTTTTACAAGAAGCGTCAGCTATTTTAGGCAACAAATTTAAAGCAGAGTGAGAAGGTGTGGCCCGATCGCAACTCGTGGTAAATTTAATACATCCAGGCTTTCCATCAAAGCCAGATCCATGAAGGCTTGTAGTCGATCGCTCAATACGCCATGCCCGATTCCGAATTTTCCGATGATCTAAAATGGACGCCAGAAGCCAAGGCGAAGCTGAAAAATATTCCCTATTTTGTCCGGGGACAAGCTCGCGTCCGCATAGAGCAGTTGGCCCGCGAAGCCGAAACCGAAGTCGTCACCGTTGACTTAGTTGAGCAAGCTCGCATCGAGTTTGGGCAATGAAGGATCGAAAGGTACGCTAAAGCTTTAGACTATAAATTGCGTTGTAAGGACAAGGACTTAAAGAAATAGTGCGGAAAATAGTTATAGCTGGCAACTGGAAAATGTACAAAACTAGGGCAGAATCCCTAGAGTTTCTTCAAGGATTCATGTCCTGCCTGACGGAAACCCCAGAGGAACGGGAAGTCGTGCTTTGCGTTCCCTTCACTTCGTTGGCTGTCCTGTCGAAAAATTTGCACGGCAGCCGGATCAGACTCGGTGCTCAGAACGTCCACTGGCAAGAGTCAGGAGCTTTTACTGGGGAAATTTCCGGGCCAATGCTGAGTGAACTTGGTGTCCGTTATGTCATCATCGGCCACAGCGAGCGACGCCAATATTTTGGGGAAACTGACGAAACGGTGAATTTGCGGCTGAAAGCTGCTCAGAAATACGATTTAATTCCGATTCTGTGCGTTGGGGAAACCAAGCAGCAGCGAGATGCAGGGGAAACTGAATCTCACATTTTTTCTCAGTTGGAAAAAGATTTGGTTGGTGTTGACCAGCAGAAATTGGTAATTGCTTACGAACCGATTTGGGCGATCGGCACTGGCGATACTTGCGAAACAAAGGAAGCTAACCGAGTTATTGGTTTGATTCGCAGTAAATTGAGTAATCCGGGCGTGCCAATTCAGTACGGCGGCTCCGTCAAACCGGAGAATATTGATGAAGTTATGGCGATGCCTGAGATTGACGGGGTTCTGGTAGGCGGTGCTAGTTTGGAAGCTACGAGCTTCTCACGCATTGTCAATTATCAGTAATTGGTAATTGCTAATTGGTAATTGCTAATTGGTGGTTGTACCGGGAGTTTTAATGTTGAGAAATGACAATCTCTACCAGTTACCCGAAAATCTTTCTGTACCAGTTGATGATGGGGCAACTAACCACCTTTTGGGATTGCAACTTCCTTTAATTTAGTTAGAAAGTTTGCTTCCTCCTCACCCAACAGCCATGAAAGAGCTTCATAATGCAGCGCAATGGGCCACGGCAAGCAAGGCTCGACAAGACGAGATTGTCAATGCCCTTGTTTGGCAACTCAATGGCTTTGAAGTGGCTGATGCGAAAACATATACTTCAGAGCAGCCCATCCGTATCTTCTCTATACGCGAAAAAGCAACAGGTATTGTGTTTCTCCTGATTCCTGGTGGCACCTTCATGATGGGATTTGATGACACCCAGAAGCAGGCACTGGTAGCGCTTCGCAGACAACTAATAGAAGATGATGAACAAGATGTAGTAGATATTATTGATGACAGCTTCATCAACAGTAACTTTTGGCATCCTGTTCATCCGGTACACCTTGCTCCCTTTCTCTTGGCGCGTTTTCCCTTGCGCTGGAGCGAAGCCAATAAGTTGATTTCCGTTGACGAGAGCAACTTCTTATACAGAGATGATTTGAACGGGCCGCCGATGCCTAATGCAGAGGTAGCATATCTATCTATCGAGGAAGTAGAAGCCTTGTTACAAGCCTCTGGACACGTTCTTCCCTCTGAATCGCAGTGGGAATATGCTTGCCGTGCAGGAAGTACAACACTGTTTTTCTGGGGGAACGATTTGTCA
Source organism: Microcoleus sp. S13_C5 (assembly GCF_036700845.1). Taxonomy (NCBI): domain Bacteria; kingdom Bacillati; phylum Cyanobacteriota; class Cyanophyceae; order Oscillatoriales; family Microcoleaceae; genus Microcoleus; species Microcoleus sp. S13_C5. The sequence continues at coordinate 4,820 of NZ_JAUBPR010000196.1, read as the reverse complement.
AACCTTTACTTAGTAGAAAATTTCAACAATAAAGCTGCCAACGATGCCGCCAGCAACCGCTTTGGCTTGGTGAACATGGGATTTCACGGCGACATCTGTGCAGACATTTGGCAGGACAACTATGAAGGCGCTCCCTCAGATGGCTCACCTTGGCTTAGTGGGAATAGTAGTAATGGCGAGCGCGTTGTGCGGGGTGGTGCAGCAGTTGTCTATCCTTGGCAGGGATGCTACGAATGGCTGAGTATGCTTTCTGCCGTTCGCTCTGGCTCCGGTGCTTGCGAAGAACTTGGTGTCAATGTGCGTCTGGCACATCTGCTGCCCATGCTCTAACTGATCGGAATAATAATTTGGATGATGTCAGTGCAAGCTTAAGAGCTCGCTACCCAAATCGCGAGGGGGACGCTCACACTACATAATTCCAATGCCAACGGATTTGATATGACAAATAACCTCAAAAAAATTACAATTAGAAATAAATCTTTCGAGTGGGGAAAACGCACTTATTTAATGGGCGTTTTGAACGTAACCCCTGACAGTTTTAGCGACGGCGGAGATTTCAATACCATAGAATCTGCTTTAGCGCAAGCGGAAAATATGGTAAAATCGGGGGTAGATATTATTGATATTGGCGGTCAATCTACTCGGCCGGGTGCAGTGGAAATATCCTTAGCAGAGGAGATCGATCGCGTTATACCTCTCGTACAAATACTGCGACAAAAAGCCGATATTTTTGGCTCAGTTCCTATTTCGGTCGATACTACCAGAGCGCAGGTTGCGAAAGCTGCGGTTGAGGCGGGAGCGGATCTAATTAACGATATTTCGGGAGCTACTTTTGATTCGGAAATGCTGTCAACCGTTGCTAAGTTAAAAGTACCAATAATTTTGATGCACATTCGGGGAACTCCCCAGACGATGCAACAACTGACAGATTATCGGGATTTAATGGGAGAAATTGGGGAATTTTTTGAGAGTCGAATTGCGGCGGCCGTTGCTGCGGAGATTGACAAATCTCAAATAATTATCGACCCTGGTATTGGCTTTGCCAAGACTTACAGTCAAAATTTAGAAATTCTGCGAGAGTTGCGAAAATTCCGTGTTTTAAACTGTCCGATTTTAGTCGGAGTATCGCGCAAAAGCTTCATCGGTCACATTTTGAATCAGCCAGAAGCGAAACAAAGAATTTGGGGGACAGCGGCGGCTTGTACAGGTGCGATCGCAAATTTGGCAGATATCTTGCGAGTTCACGATGTCAGAGAAATGCACGATGTTTGTCTGGTTGCCGACGCTATCTTCAGGAATCAGTCTTGAGAAGTGTGAGTATCAATAACTTTCATTTCCCCGCCGCCAGATCCCGAAGGGACATCAGGCATAGAATCCATCAAATTGTTGAGAGCTTCTGACATATTCTTCGGGTCCATAAACAGAATTTTGGCATTGTCGCTTTCGCCCAATTTTTGTTGAGCGTCTAAGTATTTTTCCGTTACTAAGTAATTCAAAACTTGCTTGCTATTCGGATGGGAGTCTAAAGCTTCAACTAAGAGCCTCATATACTCCTTCGTGCCGATCGCCTTATTGACCATTGCTTGCCACTCGCTCTTGGTGGCGCGCTCCAATTCCATAGCTTCTTGCACCCTTTTCGGAGGTGTAATGCTTTGAATTTCCACCCGAATTACTTTGACACCCCAAGTTTCGGTAGCTTCGTCCAACTTCTTGAGTAACTTTTTATTCATGTCATCTCGGGAACCCAAGATGTCTTGCATGGGCAATCGACCAATTTCAGCGCGAAACGTCGTTAACACTAAGTTGGCGATCGCATTTTCAATTTGATCGATTCCATAATAAGCTTTCTGTAAATTCACAACCCGCCAATACACAACGGCATCGACTTCGAGAGCCACATTATCTCCCGTGATTGCTGACTGAGGTTTAATGTCTAAAACTCTTTCACGGCTTGTGTCCACGCAGACGACTTTTTCGACCAGGGGACTGATAAAGTGGAATCCTGGCTTTAGGGTGCGCTTGTATTGACCCAAACGTTCCACTAAAGCTTCGTCGCCACCGCTGACTATTTTGACGCTTGAGTTAACAGCGTAGCCGAGGATGAGCGCAAAGAGCATGGTAAGAATAGACTGCCCCATTTCTATTTTCCTGCTAAGGTTGACTGAGAATCGATTCGGAATTCTACTCTAATTTAACTCAAACTCGGCCACACAGTGCTAAAATATCTCGACTGTTAATCACTAACTATTTCATCTGGTGGGCCCCGAGCTGCTCCGACTCTTACGGCGCAAGTGAAACCCTGGATATCAACAACACGTTTCCACAAAAGACATGAAAAACGATCGAGAGTTTCGCTTGTTCAAACCTTTGAGGTGGATAGCCCCAAGCATTTTGGTGGGTGCAGGAATCTGCAATGCCGCAGTGCCCCAACCAGCACAAGCTGAGCCAATGGCCCTGCAACTCTCGCAAAACTTGCACTCGCAGAACTTGCAACCACCGCGCCGAGGCCCTGCAGTTCGGGAAGTTATGTCCTACGAGATGAAGGGAGACGAACTGAGGATTTGCAAGCAGGAAGGCAACTCCGAGAAAAAGTGCCAAGTTGTAGGTAAAGGTTACACGGTGGGTTTGAGAACTGCCAACGACCTTTACGGTCAAGGAAATGCGGTCAATGCCGAAGCTTTGTACCGGCAACTAATCGCTCGCTATCCCAAAGAAGCGGATGCTTATTACAAGCTGGGAACTATGCTGTCGGGGCAAGGTAAAATGAGCGATGCGATCGTTCTATTCCAAAAAGCAATTGAAGTCAACCCGCAGCACGCCAAAGCTCACAACGATTTAGGCGTGGCGATGGCAAGTCAGGGGCAGTTGCCCGAGGCAATTGTTCAGTGGAGACAAGCGGTTAAAATTAACGATCGATATCCCGATGCTTTAAACAATTTAGGAGTCGGTTTGTACCAGCAAGGAGACAAGGAAAACCAAGCGGAGGCCGTAGCTAGCCTCACAAAAGCTAAAGAGTTATTTATCAAGCAAGGCAGAACTCAAGCCGCTAACAGAGTAGATCAAATTTTGGAGGAAATTAATTCGCGGTCGAGCGGTTCCTAAACTCAACCGCCGATCGCAGATTGAAAGAAAAAAAATATTTGGCGATCGGCGTTAATGGGCGTTCAGCGGCGGTTAAACACCCTCAAAAACCCCAACCTAGAGCATTTCCTTCAAAACTTGTATAATCAAATCCCCATCCACCCGATCGCTCACAGCGGCCTCACCCAAGCGCACCGGCAGCACAAACCGCACCTTGCCATCCTGCACCTTCTTATCCAGTTGCAAAGTATGCAAAATTTCCTCCACATCTACACCAGCGGGCAATTTGGCAGGTAAACCCGCTTTTTCAATCAAAGCAGACTGGCGGCGATCGCACTCAGCATCCCACATTCCCAACTCCACAGCCAATCGGCTTGACGCAGCCATGCCGATTGCCACTCCTTCCCCGTGATTGATCACCTTGTAATTTGTCAAACTTTCCACAGCATGACCAATGGTGTGTCCGTAATTCAAAATCGCCCGCAAACCCGATTCCTTCTCGTCTTTGCTGACCACCTCAGCCTTAGCTTGGCAAGACCTGCTCAAAATTTCGGCCAACAAATCCGCCTTCACATAGCGCATTTGATCCAAACGCTTGCAATTCTCCAACTTCCCAAAAAGTTCAGCATCCCAAATCACTCCGTACTTGATGACTTCCGCCATCGCCGAACGAAACTCCCTCGCCGGCAGAGTTTTGAGTACATCCGGGTCAATTAACACCAAACGTGGCTGGTGAAAAGCCCCGATTAAATTCTTCCCTAAAGGATGATTTACCCCCGTTTTGCCGCCAATAGAAGCATCAACCATCGCCAGCAGCGAAGTCGGAACCTGCACGACATTAATTCCCCGCAGCCAAGTCGCCGCAGCAAAACCCGTCATATCGCCCACAACCCCGCCGCCCAAAGCCACCATTGTCGAGGAACGTTCTAAGCGGTTTTCCAAAGCCGCACCGTAAATTTTCTGTACCGAATTTAAAGTTTTGTACTGTTCTCCCGGTGGTAAAATGCAGGTACTGACTTCCAGACCGGCTGATTCGAGGGCTGCTGTTGCTCTTTCGCCGTACTGCCGAAAAATCGACTGATTTGACACCAGCAGCACTTTTTTGCCCAAACTTAGATCGCCCATCAGACTGCCGAGTTCGTCTAAACCGCCCGATCGCACGCAAACATTGTAAGATTGTGGCCCCAAGTCAACTTTAATTATGGATTGCATATTTATCTAATTTAGATATTAGATTTTAGATTATAGTTCTTATAGGTCTTTTTATTGATTGTTTTGGAGAAATTGCAATGACTCTTAGCGGAGCAATAACTTATTTTGGGATTTTTGGCGGCATGATCGGCTTGGCGACAGTGCTGATGTTTGGTTTGCGGGCTGTCAAACTCATCTAATTTGCTAATTTAGATGTCTCAACCAGAGGGTTTAATCTCTGGCAAAAGTATCTGTTCGACAAAGTATTTGCGCCCAAACTCTCTAGGTTTATCTGTAGATTGATGGCGCAAATATTTTGTTTAATAGAACTAGAGGCGAGAAGTTCATAAGTTAATATTTCTCGAAAGTAATTTAGTTAATACTTCAATCTAAAATTTAAAATCTAAAATCTAAAAGGGCTCGATTCCCCAATGCTCTAGAAGATGAGGAAAATGATTAATTAGAGGCAGCTTAAGCTGTTGTGCATTTAAAACGCATATTGGTATAATATAACATAATGATATTCAGAAAAAGTGAATGCCTGCTAA
>NZ_JAUBPR010000195.1:0-7901 GCF_036700845.1 Microcoleus sp. S13_C5 | reverse complement strand
ATTAATTATGAAATGGAACCGAAACATCAAAAACAAAGGTAACGCGAGTTAATGCAGTTTAGATGTCGAACAGCTTACTCGCAACCGTCGATTTTTAAAATCTGGTTCTAAGCCTAGTTCTTCCATTGGAATCACGCCCAAAAAAACAGCAGAAACGCCTTCGGGCAATTCTAAACAATCAAATCTGCCTTCTCTCCCCTCTACAATAATTTGAGCGCCTGCAAAAATTCGACCTTTTTTGATGCCAGCCGATGTTTCTACATCTCTTTCTCCTACTTGTTTTAAGCCTAACTGGCTAATAATGGGATCTGGCAAGGAAAGCAGAGTTGCTCCAGTATGGACAACAACGCTATCGAGGGTAACAGAGCGAACTTCCTCAGCAGCAATGAATCTCCGTTCCGCCATAACTAGATCGATGAAATTTGTGACGGTGATTGTAGTGATTACTTGACCCATTTGTTTTTCTTGCAGATTGGGGAGTACCAGGGCCATAGTATGTTACCTGTTTGAGTGTAATTAGTGGAGATTTATATTGTAATATTATCTAGAATCCTGCTGGGTTAGTTAAAATCGTTTTATTGACCAGCCACAGTTAGAATTTGCCTCAACGCATGACACCAGAACCAAACTCTTCTCAACCCAATCGCCCTGAATCTAATGTGACTGTAGAAAGTCAGAACGGTGCGAGCCCTACTGTGCCACCAGAATCAGGGACAATCGTCGCTACTGCTGAACCGGAAAAACCGATGCCGCCTGCAACTCGCAAGGTTTTATTGCAGCAGCAGCCGGCCCAAACGACTGCAGAGAAGTCGGGGTCGGTACTGATCTTGGGCTCTATAGCTGCGATGATCGTTGGACTGGCGATCGATAATGTGTGGATGGGTTTGTTGGGTTCGATCGGGGCAATCTCGCTCGCGCTGCGGATGATGTGGCCGACTTGGGGCAAAATCTGGCTGCAGTCAATGCCCCCCACTTGGCGCACGCTGATCGTTGCTAGCTTCGGTCTTTTAGTAGGGATGGCGGGCTTGCTGATGCTCAGCGGTACTAATATTGAACCCGGAAGCCGCAATATCAAAATTAACTGGGATGCTGTCGGGGCAATCGGCGAACTGATCGGCGCTTTGGGCCAAATTTTGATCGCAATTTTGGGCGTTTACGTGGCTTGGCGGCAGTACGTGATCTCGAAAGATTTGACGATTCAGCAAAACAGAATTACGCAGCAGCAAACGATCGATGCTTATTTTCAAGGAGTTTCCGACTTAGCCCTTGACGAACAAGGGTTTTTGGAAGACTGGCCGCAGGAAAGGGCGATCGCAGAAGGCCGCACCGCGGCGATTATGAGCAGTGTAGATGCTGAAGGTAAAGCTAAAATTCTGCGGTTTTTGTCGCAGTCTAGATTGGTTACTCCTCTGAAGCGCGATCGGCTTTTAGGCCGCCCCATCCTTGACGGCGACGGCGGCTACGCTGAAGACAGAGATCACGGTATCCGCGTTATCGATCTCAATGTCATGTTAGCGGGTGCTGACCTAGCTGGCACCGATTTGCGGTGGACGGATTTGAGCGAAGCCAACCTCGTCCGCGCCAATCTCAGCAAGTGTGATTTAGTGAAAGCCAACCTCTCGCGCGCTGTCTTGTACGACGCCAATCTCGCTCGCGCCGACATGAGAGCCGCTGCATTATTCTACGGCTCGGCAGAAACTGCATCTCCCCGCAGCCGTACCGAATTTCCCAACTATCAAACGGGCGAACATACCGGCGCTGTGGTTGAACGTGCTGATTTCACCGCTGTCAAGCGGCTGTCGGAGGATCAGCGCTATTACTGCTGCGCTTGGTGCGGATCGAAGTCGAGAGAGACTATTCCCGGTGGCTGTGAAGGGATTCCCAATAAACTCGGACGTTAAAATTAGTAGTACGTCTGTACTTACGTATATATTTGGCGAGCACTCGGCAGCGGACTATACTTTAATTTGAAATCTACAGTCTTGCGCTGTTTTAGCCATGGCAAATACGGATTTAGAGCTAGAAGTAATTCCGCGCCTGGAGCGCTCCAAAAGCCGGGACGGGTTAATTTTTGTAATTGCTATGTGGTTTCTGAGCCGATCAATAATTGCGATCGGGATGCAGATAATCGCTCCTTTAGTCTGCAAGAACCCGCCAGTGTATGCCATTCTGCCGCCTCTGGGTTTTGTCAGTGGCTTCCTTCCCAAAAGCGGTTGGGAACTGTTTTCCCACTGGGACGGTAAATGTTACGTCGAAATCGCTAACTTAGGCTAGCTATCCAGATGACGGGCTGCACCATTCTGTGGCTTTTCATCCGCTGTTTCCTTTGCTGATGCGCGGGTTGGCGACTCTTGGAATGCCAGTGGAAGTAGCAGGGGTACTCATCAATAGTTTTGCCTTTCTGGGTGCCTTAGTGCTCGTATACTTTTGGGTGGAGGAGCGATACGATGCTGGTGCAGCAAAGTGGACAAATGCTGTGCTAGCTTGGTGTCCGTTCTCACTATTTTGTACTGTCATATACACAGAAGGATTGTTTTTGTTCCTGACAGCATCGGCTTTACGAGCTTTTGAGAGGGGCGAGTATATTTGGGCGGCTTTTTGGGGAGCTTTGACGACTGCTACTAGAGGCCCAGGAGTAGCCCTGATACCTACTTTTTTGCTGACAGCTTGGAGGGAAAAAAGACCTCCCCTCGCTTATGCTGCTGGTTTTGCTAGCGCGATCGGCTTCTTTTCATTTAGTTTATATTGTGCTATTCGTTTTGGAGATGCTTTAGCATGTGTTCACGTCCAAAAAGCCTGGGTTCAGCCTACTTGGTTGGAAATATTTAAGGACTTTTTCAGTTTCCGCTTGCAAGCTGTTAGTAAAGTGGCGATGATTTTTGGGGGTGGGTATTTGTTGTGGTATTTGCGAAAAAGGCTGAGCATTACAGTCGTCTGTTTCGGTTTTTGCTCTTTAGCACTACTGATAAACTCTGGTGCTCTGCAATTGCTTCACCGATACGCTTACGGCATTGTGTCGCTCTCGATCGAACTCGGTTTAGTGTTGAGTAGTCACCCTCGTTGGGGATATGCTGTTATGACATTATTTGCTATATTCCTGCTATACATGGCTGTTAAATTTGCTGCCGGGGCGTAGGTAGCTTAAGATAATTCTCTATATTTTTTGGATAAACTTAATTTACTCTATTTCCCAAGCTGCCTGAAAAAAGTCTCTTTCGCACAGCATGGCGTAGCGATACGTTGCTTCTACTTCCGGCGCAGCTTCTGCGTAGCGATCAACCAAACTTTCCAGGCGTTTTACTAAAATCTCAAAATCCGGGCTGCTATAGGTGAAAATCCAGTCGCTAAAGGCGTGTTCCGGTATATTAGGTTTAGCTAGCTGCTGTCCCAAAAAAGCATACAACCGCAAGCAAGGAGTCATCGCGGCTGCTGTCAAACCGACACCGCTTCCCCAGGCGGTCGCTAATAAAAAATCTGTGTAGCGACGGGTAGCGATTCCCGGTTTTGCCTCTTGCAAGTTTACACCCCATTTGGCTGCATATCCTTGATGCAAACGAAGTTCTTCTAAAACACCGCTACCGAGATTGTGGAGAATTTCAAACCCCTCCCACTCGGGTGCTTTTGCCGCAGCGATACTGTAAGCCCGAGCGAATGCTCCCAGAAAAAATGCGTCTTGTGTAACGTAATATGCAAAACTATTTTGGGGGAGGCTGCCCTCAGCAATGCCTCTGACAAAGGGATGTTGTAGACAAGCTTCGCTTAAGTCTTGATTGGCTTGCCAAAGATAGTTAGAATTAGTCATGATTTGTTGATCTCTCCGTTATTATGGTATTTGTTAGAGTACTTACGCAAACCACATGGTTTATACTCTAAATTTATACTCTAAAACAGTGGGAAAGACAACCAGGGATTAACAATACAACCTGGCTTTTAGCCTTCCCGCACTGAGCGTTCTGTCTTAAATTAAGGCTCCAAATCTATGATAACAGATATATTCGGCTTGATTCCATTGGTGGCTCTGGGCATTTTGTTTTTCATATTTCAGAAAATAGATAATTGTTGGCGTAGCGCTATTTTATCCGCAGCAATTGTGGGGGGAGTTATTGTTGCTTTATCTACTGAAATTTTTAGTTTATTTAGGTTGCTGACTTTTGAGTGGGTGTTGGGGCTGTGGTTGGTAGTAGATATTCTGTTGTTGATTTTTTATCTAAAATTTAAAATTTTCCAACCAATTGTGGAGAAAAATCAAGATGAGAAATTTCCGACTTTCTTGCTGGGGTTGCTAGGCGGTGTATTATTTATTTTTGCTGCTGTTGGTTTAATTGCTCTAGTTGCACCGCCTAACAATTGGGATTCTATGACTTATCACATGAGCCGGGTTGTGCACTGGATGCAAAACCGCAGTGTGGAGCATTATCCAACTTCTTATGTGCCACAGTTGTATCACCCGCCTTGGGCTGAGTTTGCGATTATGCACTTTCAGATTTTAAGCGGGAGCGATCGCTTTGCTAATTTGGTACAGTGGTTGAGTATGGTGGGAAGCGCGATCGCAGTTTCTTTAATTGCTAAGCAACTGGGTGCTAATTTGCGCGGTCAAGTTTTTGCGGCTGTTTTTGCTGCGACTTTGCCGATGGGTATCCTCCAGGGTTCTAGCACTCAAAACGATTATGCTGTATGTTTCTGGGTAGTTTGTTTTGTTTGCTGCGGTTTAGCAGGACTCTCCGCAGGAATTACGGGGTTTAATATTTTTAAAATTGGTGCGAGTTTGGGTCTAGCTCTCTTGACCAAAACGACAGCTTATATATTTTGTTTGCCTTTTATTGTTTGGTTTATTGTAGGAGGAATTAAATATTTTGGGGGGAAGATGCTGCCACCAATTTTGATAATAGCCACGATGACTTTAGTTTTGAATATCGGTCACTTTTGGCGAAATTACGATTTATTCGGTTATGCGATCGGAGCGCCTCAAGATTTTACTAAAGAATATAAAATTGAAGTATTTACGCTGCCAACTTTCCTGTCAAATGTAATTAGAAATTTAGGTATGCAAGCGGGTACGAGGATTTCGCCAATTAACGGTGCGATTGTGGGAGTGATTAACATCCTGCACCGAATATTGGGCATAGCTACAAACGATCCGCGCATCACTTGGCCTCCCGGACAAGTATTTGCAATCGCAACCCCGTCATTTAATGAAAACACAGCTACAAATCCCCTTCACTTTTGGCTGACATTTGCCACATCCGCACTTATATTTAATACCCCAAAGTTGATAAAAACCCGAATAGTAGTAACTTATTTAATTGCTGTAATAATGACATTTTTACTGCTGTGTCTTCTGCTGAAGTTGCAGCCTTGGCACAGTCGACACCACCTGTCAATATTTGTATTATTTTCGCCCCTATTTGGATTAGTGGCATCGGAATTATCAAATCATAAAATAGCGAATTATCTGGGGGCGATTCTGATTGTTATGTCGCTACCTTGGATTTTTCACAACAACTTTAGACCTATCCTGGGAGATAGTAACATTTTTAATAGCAGCAGACACGAGCTTTACTTTGCAAGTCGGCCAAACATCGAGGTTGCTTACAATACAGCAGTAGATTTTGTTAAATCAAAAAACTGCACGAATATAGGGCTGTCATTTTGGGCTAAAAATGTCTGGGAATATCCCTTGTGGGTAATGTTTACAGAGTCGGGAAAACCACCACCTCGCATCGAGCACATTTCCACTATCGATCCTGTTGTCCAGCAAAAGCTCAACTCGGAACCTTACAAAAGTTTTACCCCTTGTGCCATAATTTACTCTGCTACAAAAAATGACGGCAGACAAGGCAAAGAGATGGTTGTCAAAAATCAAACTTACCTACAAAAATGGTCGATGAAGCCGCTGAGCGTGTTTGTGAAAAAATAACCTTTTGATTTATTTGATTTAACGGTTAAAAAGCCGATTTTTAAACAGAAACTGCAATGAACGATACACCTAAGTATTCCTTAGTAATTCCTATCTATAACGAAGAAGAAAATCTCGCTGAATTGTATCGCAGAATTAGTGCCGTGATGGAGCGAATGGATGGCCCAGTAGAATTAATTTTAATCAATGATGGTAGCCGCGATCGCTCTCTCGAACTTTTGCGAGAATTGCACGAAAAAGACTCGCGAATTTGTTACCTCAGTTTGGCCCGCAATTTCGGTCATCAAATAGCTGTAACTGCAGGGTTAAACTTTTCTAGAGGTCAAGTTGTAGTGATCATGGACGGCGATTTGCAAGACCCGCCAGAGCTAATTATAGATATGGTAGAACAGTGGCGGCATGGCTATCAAGTTGTTTACGCTCAACGCACTCAACGCCGTCAAGAAGGTTGGTTTAAGCGGTTGCCGGCTTATATGTATTATCGCATTTTGCGCCATCTGGCTGATGTTGATATTCCGATAGATACCGGAGATTTTTGTTTGATGGATAGGTGCGTGGTGGATGTACTCAACGCCATGCCTGAACGCAACCGCTACATTCGGGGATTGCGCGCTTGGATTGGTTTTAAACAAACGGCGGTTAAGTTTGAACGTGATCCGCGTTTTGCTGGCGAGGTTAAGTATACCTTCAGAAAATCTTTGAGTTTGGCGATGAATGGTTTAGTATCTTTTTCAAAAGTTCCCCTCCGACTTTCGATTTATTTGGGGTTATTTGCTGCATTTATATCTGTGTTAATGGCTTTTTTAATTTTGTATTGGCGGCTTTTTTATCCAAATTCTGCCTTAACTGGTTTGACGATTGTGATGATGGCGGTTTTCTTTTTGGGTGCGGTGCAGTTGGTTAGTATTGGGATTTTGGGCCAGTATGTGGGGCGTATTTACGAGGAGGTGAAGGGCAGGCCGCTTTATACTTTGGCAGAAGTGGCTGGTTTTGGCGATCGACACCGATCGCCAAAATAATTTTAGCAAACAACGGTTAACTCATCGTGCCTAAATTATCTAATTTATGAGATAATTTAAGATCATAAAATCTTCTCAAGAATCATGTTTAAACTTTACGAATATTCCCCCTCGGGCAATTGCTATAAAGTTCGCTTGCTCTTAACTCAACTTAATATTCCCTTCGCTCGCACAGAGATAAATATTCTCCAAGGAAAAAGCCGTACACCTGAATTTTTGGCCAAAAATCCCAATGGCCGCATTCCGGTGTTAGAAATCGAACCGGGTAAATTTCTGTTTGAATCGAATGCGATTATGTTTTACTTGAGCGAAGACACTGAGTTTTTCCCCACGGATAAATTTGAACGCGCTCAAGTCATGCAGTGGTTATTTTTTGAACAGTACAGCCACGAACCTTTTATTGCTACTTCTCGTTTTTGGTATTTAACAGGGAAAGCTCAAGAATATCAGGAAGCACTCCACCAAAAACAAGCACCGGGTTATGCTGCTTTGGGGGTGATGGAACAGCATTTAGCAGAAAATGAGTTTTTTGCGGGCGATCGCTATACTATTGCTGACATCGGTTTATTTGCTTACACGCACGTTGCTGGTGAGGGCGGATTTGACTTAACGAGATTTCCGGCAATTCAAACTTGGATCGATCGCGTAAAAAGTCAACCTCGATATATAAAAATTACACAAAAAAATTTAATTTAAATGAGGCTAAAAATACTATACGTCTAAGTAAGTGGGTGCGAAAAAACCGAACTATGTTAAAATTAAGTAAAGAGAGGGAATACGTCTACCAAGCTAACTCAATATATAGGCGCTAGATTCAGGGTAAACGCATCTAAATTAATTGGACAAACCCCTGAATTTTTGCATTACTAAATAACTAAAAAAACCTTATAACCCACATTCCGCAGATGTGGGTGGAATTTTTTTATCAGTTGTGAAAAGTGGGAACCCCAAAGTTTTTCCGTTGA
>NZ_JAUBPR010000194.1:0-7935 GCF_036700845.1 Microcoleus sp. S13_C5 | reverse complement strand
TCTCTTGTTTCATCTGTCGAAAGAATTCTTAAAGAATTTGGAGATAATTATGTAATTAATTTTGCTTAACTACTTATTTTTCCCCGCCGAAACAGAGCGAGTTCGACATTCATGGTTAGACCTTGTATTTTTCCTTGAGTTGTCCACCCCCCTGATACCTCGCCAATCTTGTCCTCTAAGGTTAAGGCGGTAAGATTAGCAAACTGAAATTCCTTGTTACTACTACTGTTTAAACCTTGGAAGAACTGTTGTGCAAAAATCCCTTTACGGATTTCAGCATCAAATTAGCTCGCTCAATCCGGTTGGGCAGTTGCGCTGTAAATCCTGTGACTACTTGAAACTGCTGGTCATCGTTTTTGTAATAACCAAACACGCTTGCTGGTTTAAAGTTAGGGATACGGCTGACTATATTGTTGATAGTGGCAGGTGGTATCTCTGTAAAACCTGCGGGCAAGTTCTGTAAAGCCAAGACTAGGCCGGACAAGTCCGCTGCGGGTTCTGGAATATCCGCTGACGGAACATTGCTGCGATCGCTAGCCTTGGTTGCGATCGACACTTCGCCAAATCAACCGCCCAATGCAGTACTAATTAGCAAACAGACCAATAACAAAATTTTTTTTTCATTATTTTACCCTGTTGCTATTACTCATTATCCCTGTCTACCTCACTCTACCCCACAGCGCTGTCTTTTAGTCTGCTGTTTCTAATTCCTCTAATTCTTGCGTAGACTGCCATCCAGCTTGCCAGAGCGATCGGTCTTTGAGTTGTGCGGCGTTGAGCCAAAAACGGACATTTGGATCGCAAGCCGCCACCATTTCTGCAAATACCCATTTACCTTCGTTTTTTCGGTTGACCACTTGAAAGTGCCGCCACCCCCAAGTTTTTTGGTGTGAAGTCCATCGGGAACCAACTAAATAAGGAAATTTTTGTTTTTTGCTCACAGTATTTTTGTGGAAAAATATATTACAATACTCCGGACAGTTTTTAAGCAGCCAGAGTACCATAAGACAAGACTGAAAGAAGATTAGGATGATTTAAAACTGTCCGGAGTATTGTTATCATTATTATTTAATTATATTCCTACAATAGTCCGGACAGTTTTTATATGGCCCCATGGCTTATTCTGTAGGACTTCGCAGCCCCTGTGGATAATTAAATCAATGTCAGCTCCACCCCTGACTTATATTTAACTCGACTTTTTTATGATCCTTGCCCCCCGTAAGCTTGTAGTATCGTTCCCAAAACTGTCCGGAGTATTGTTCCTACACAAAGGGGTATTGACAAAATCTCCTAGCTTCTAACTTGTTACCAATGGGGTAACATTATTTTTGCGTTAGGCTAGCTTGTAACAATTCGGCTGCCTATTTTTTTTTAGCATAAGTGGGCAAAATCTTTACTTCATAAAGATTTCAGGCGGGTTGTCACCCTCCCAGGGCGATCGCAAAAGTCGTTATTGCAGCTTATAAGAAAATGCTGGAGCTTTGGAACAACCTTTTTGCTATAGCACCGTTTATTCCCCACGGGCATTGCTATCTCTGGAAGCCGGGATTGGTGGGTCTTCATATCGCTTCCGACTCGCTGATCGCCCTGGCTTATTATTCAATTCCCATTACGCTGCTCTATTTTGTTCGCAAGCGACAAGATTTACCCTACCCCTGGATATTTCTACTATTTAGTGCCTTCATTGTCGCTTGTGGCACCACTCACCTGATGGAGATTTGGACGCTTTGGCATCCCACCTATTGGCTGAGTGGCTGCCTCAAAGCCATCACCGCCTTCATTTCAGTGCTAACAGTTATCGAACTCGTGCCAGTCATACCAAAAGTATTGGCGCTTCCCAGTCCCGCACGGCTGGAGGCAGCGAACCGAGAACTACAGCGCGAGATTGCAGAGCGCAAAATTGCAGAAGCAGCACTTCAAGAGCGGGAACAGTTCTTAAGCAACATTTATAACTCAGTCACAGACACCCTTTGGGTGGTGGAACAACTTGAGGATGGCGAGTTTCAAGTCGTCAGCATGAATCGAGCCATTGAAACCTCAACTGGGACTTTAGCTGAGAATTGGATTGGTAAACGACTGGACGAACTGTGGGACTCGCAGACATCTGCCACTATTCGGGCACGCTACTGCACCTGTTTGCAGCAAGGTCAAACTATCTCTTATGAAGAGAATTTGCCTATTGGAGAACAGATTCGTTGCTTTCTGACAACCTTAACGCCTTTATCAGCTCCCGATTCGCGGACTCGCTTACTCGGTGTCAGCATGGATATCACCGAACGCAAGCGGGTTGAAGAAGAACTGCGCTGGAAAGAAACGTTGCTGCGAGCAATGACCAATGCTTCGCCACTCGCCTTTTACGTTGTAGATAACCGCACCGACTTTATTCTCTACTTTAATCACCGCTTCTGCTCAATCTGGGGCATCGAACACCTAGAAGAACAGATGCAGCGGGGTGAACTTAGAAATAACGATATTCTTCCTGACTGTTTGCCCGTCCTTGCAGATGTTCCGGCTTTTGCTGAATCCTGCAAACCGCTGCAAACAGAAGAAAATCGTGCCGTTGTTGAAGATGAAATTTCGTTTAGTGATGGGCGCACGATTCGCCGTTTTTCCACACAGATTCGCGACGAAAGCGATCGCTATTTCGGACGGCTTTATCTATTTGAAGATATTACCGAACGCAAGCAAATAGAAGAACAACTGCAACTGGCCGATTTTTCGCTCGAACACTGCTCTCTCGGCCTTGCCTGGATCGATCGCGATGCCAGAATTTTACGGGTGAACCAAACAGTCTGCGAGCAAAGAGGATATTCTCGCGAAGAGTTGCTGTCGATGCGCGTTTGGGAAACAGATCCCAATTTCCCGAACGAGGTATGGCCGCACCATTGGCAACAACTTAAAGAGCAAAAAACCCTTTCATTTACTTCTCAACATTTCAGAAAAGATGGCAGTGTGATTCCCGTAGAAATAACGCTAAATTATCTGGAATTTAACGGGAAAGAATACAATTTTGCTTGCGCCCGCGATATCAGCGATCGCTATCGCGCAGAGGAAGCACTGAGAGCATCCCAAGCACGTCTTTCTGGGGTTCTAGACATTGCCGACGAAGCCATTATCTCGGTAGACTCCAGCCAACGGATTACCTTATACAACCAGGGCGCGGAACGGATTTTTGGTTATACTTCCGAGGAAATGCTCGGTCAGACTCTCGACCGACTTTTGCCAGAACGCTTTGCGGCAAACCATCAGCAGCACGTAAGGCAATTTACCCAATCTACCCAAACAGCAAGAAAGATGGGCAAGCGCGGCGAGGTAGTCGGTCGTCGTAAAGATGGTACGGAATTTCCGGCTGAAGCCTCAATTTCTCAATTGGAGTTATCAGGAGAAAAAGTTTTTACCGTCTTTCTGCGCGACATTAGCGAACGCAAACAGGCAGAAGCAGCCTTAAAAGAAAGTGAAGCCCGCTTCCAAGCATTTATGAATTACAGCCCCACCGCTGCTTGGATTACCGATAGAGATGGGCGACTTCTCTACATCAGCCAAACCTATTCTCGAATGTTCAATTTGCCAAAGAACTATTCAGTTGGCCAAACAGACCTCCCCATCTATCCGGCTGAGTTTGGACAGGAATATTTAAAAAATATTCGCAAAGTTGTAGAAACCAATCAAACCCTCGAAGTAATTGAGCTGTCTCCCCTCGCGGACGGCAGCATTGGTGAGTTTTTGGTTTACAAGTTTCCGCTGCCAAGTTCATCAGGCCAAGTGCTAGTTGGCGGGGTAGCAATCGATATTACCGAGCGCAAAAAAGCAGAGGCAGCTCTACAACAGCGAGAACAAGAGTTCCGCGCTTTAGTAGAAAATGCGCCCGACATTATCATGCGATTGGATCGGGAATGCCGCTATCTTTATATCAACCCCACGGTTGAAAAACAATCGGGAATTCCTCCCGCTGAGTTTATCGGTAAAACTATTAACGAGTTGGGTACGCCCGAAACGCTAGTTAATCTTTGGCGAACAGCCATTGAGCAAGTATTTGAAACAGGTTGCGAGCAAAACATTGAATACGAAATTCCATCGGTTGCAGGGCTAACTTATTATGCTTCCCGCGTGGTGCCTGAGTTTGGCAGTGATGGCTCGGTGCAATCGGTTTTAGCGATCGCGCGCGATATCAGCGACCGCAAAGTTGCAGAAGCAGCTCTAGAAAAGGCTCGCGACGAGTTAGAAGTCAGAGTCAAACAACGTAGTGCCCTACTCGCAACAGCAAATAAGGAATTGCGGCAGGGAATTGCCGAACGGCAAGCCGCGCTACGCGAACTCAAACAAGCACAAGTTGCCCTGAAAGCATCAGAAACCAGACTCAAAGAAGTGCTTGACAATACAGCCGCTTTTATTTCCTCTGCCCGCATCCATCCCGATAAAGTCTGGGAATACGACTACTATTCTCCCAATGGAGAGGAGATTCTTGGCTACAAAGGAGAAGAATTCGCTGCCGATCCGAATTTGTGGCTTTCTAGAGTTCCTGCCGAAGATATTGAGGCAATTGTTTTGCCAGCAATGGCAGATTTGTATGCCGGACGGCAAATAACTATAGAGTATCGATTCCGCCATAAAAATGGCAATTTGCTTTGGTTATCTAACACTTTGCTCGCTAAAAAGCATAAGTCTGAAGATTACTGGTTTGCCACCGGAATTGTTACCGACATCACCGAACGCAAACAAGCAGAAAAAGCATTGCAAGAAAGCGAACAACGCTTTGCTATTTTAGCGAAAACTGCCCCTGTCGGCATATTCCGTAACAATACTCAAGGCTATTGCGTGTACGGCAACGAACGCTGTTTAGAAATGGTCGGACTTTCTCTAGGAGAATTAATCGGTGAGGGGTGGGCAAAAGCAATACACCCAGAGGATAGCGATCGCGTTATTACTGCTTGGTATAATTTCGTACAACAAGGCATTCCCTATTCCTGCGAAATCCGCTTGCAGCGACGCGATGGCAGCACGATCTGGGTATTGGCACAAGCGATCGCGGAAAAAGATGTTGATGGGAACACCATCGGTTACATCGGCACTCTTACCGACATTACCGAGCGCAAACACTCAGAACAACTCTTAAAAAATTACAATCAACTTCTAGAAACTCAGGTACAAGAACGTACGGCTGCACTGACTCAAACAAATGCTCAATTAGAGCAGGAAATTGAGGAACGCAAGCAAATAGAAGACCAATTACGGCGCAGCGAAGCGAAACTATCAGTCGTCCTAGATAATGCAGGTGCTTGTATTTATATCAAAGATTTGAATGGCACCTACGTCTATGTCAATCGCTTAACTGAGGAATTTTTTGGGTATAGCGCATCTGAAATTATCGGAGCGAACGATTGCAAATTTTTTGCTGAAGAATTTGTTCTAGCTTACAAAGAAACTTGCGATCGCGTAACAAACAGCGGTGTCGTTCATCGCTTTGAGGAAATTGGAATCGATAGTAATGGAGAGCTGCATCACGTTTTATCGACCAAAGTTCCTCTCAAAAATTCTGACGGCGATGTTTATGGCCTGTGCGGTATTTCGACAGATATTACCGAACTCAAGAAGACAGAAGCTGCACTGCGGCAAAGCGAAGAACGAATGCAGGCGCTTTTGAGCGCGATACCCGATTTGATGGTGCGGCACCGGGTAGATGGGACTTATTTAGATGTGGCGGGAAATGAGAGAGCCTTACTGATGCCGCGCGAAGCGCTAATTGGCAAAAAGTTACAGGAAACGCCCATTCCCGAACAAATTAAAACCGACTTGCTCGAACGTTTCCAGGCAGCCGCGGCAACCGGAACGCTACAAATTTACGAACACGACCTGCAAAAACCGGATGGCATCTACAGCTACGAAACGCGCATTGTCAAAAGCGGTGCTGATGAGGTCGTGTGTCTTGTGCGCGACATCACCGAACGCAAGCGAACGGCAAGCCGCGCTGCGCGAACGCAAGCTGCGCTTCAAGAAAGTGAAGAACGGTATCGTACTGTAATAACAGCAATGGCAGAGGGTATTGTCTTGCAAGATGCCAACGGTGCGATCCGTACTTGTAATGCCAGTGCCAAAAGCATTTTGGGCTTGTCTCGCCAGCAAATGATGGGTCGAACTTCCCTCGATCCCGCTTGGCGAGCCGTTCGCGAAGATGGTTCGCCCTTCCCCGGAGAAGAACACCCGGCCATGGTGACGCTGCAAACGGGCAAGGCTTGTTCTAACGTGGTGATGGGAGTCCACAAATCAGATGGTAGTTTTACCTGGATTTCTATTAATACCCAGCCTATATTTCGATCTGATAAATCTCTTCCTAAGGGAGTTGTTTGCTCGTTTGCTGATATAACTGCTCGCAAACAGGCAGAAGAGGCGCTGCGACAAAGCGAAGCGCGTTATCGTGCCATTCTTGAAGATCAGACAGAACTCATTGTTCGGTTATTACCTAGTGGCACTTTTACTTATGTCAACGAGGCTTACTGTCAATTTTTTGGCATAAGGCGGGAAGAAATTGTGGGATGTAACTACGAACCTGTTGTGCTTGAGGAAGATCGAGAATATGTCGCTCAATTCGTCAATAAAATCAGTGGGCAAAATCCAGTTGTTACTGTTGAAAATCGAGTGATTGCTTGCGGGAAAATACGTTGGACACAATGGATTAATCGAGGCATATTTGATGACAACGGTCAGCTCGTAGAATTGCAAGCAGTAGGGAGAGATATCACCGATCGCAAAATTGCTGAAGAAAACCTGCGACGATACGAAAAGATTGTTGCTGCTACTACTGATGCAATTTGTTTAATCAATCGCAATTACACATATCAAATTGTTAATCAAGCATACTTAACTTGGCATCAGCGCCGTGAGGAAGAGATAGTCGGACATGCTATTAGTCAAATTTTGGGTATAGACCTGTTTGAAACTCAACTCAAACCAAATCTAGATCGATGTTTAACTGGGGAAATCGTCCAATACGAACTGTGGGCTAAATATCCCAACGGCGAAGAGAAATTTGTCAGCGCTACCTACGCTCCTTATTTTGAAGCAGATGGCACTATTTCAAGTGTGGTGGTTAGTCTGCGTAACCTCACCGAACTGAAACAAATGGAAGCAGCGCTGCGGCAGAGCGAGTCTACCTTGCGAGCTTTCTTCAACAGCAGCGTCATGATGATGGGCATTGTAGAGCTGTATGAAGATGATATTTTGCTTCTGTCTGCTAACCTAGCAACAGGGCAGTTATTAAGCACCACTCCAGAAGCGTTGCAGAATCAATTCGTTAGCCGAACGGGAGTGCCGCGATCGCTTTTAGCACTTTGGCTCAGCCACTACTGGGAAGCTGTAAAAACTCAAGCGCCAGTCAGATTTGAATACTGTCGCGAAACTCCTACAGGACAAAAGTGGCTCTCTGCCAGCGTTTGCCCGATTTCCATTGGCTCCAGCGGTCGTCCAAGATTGTCGTACATTATCGAAGATATTAGCGATCGCAAACGCGCAGAAGAAGCACTGCGCCTCAGCGAAGGTCGGCTCAAACACCTGACGGCTAGCATTCCGGGAACCCTTTACTCCTATGGATACTATCCTGATGGTTCGGCCAAGTTTGAATATGTCAGTCCCGGCTGCCGAGATATGTTTGAAATTGAGCCGGAGCAGGTACTAGAAGATCGAAGTACCCTTTTAAACCAATTTTCTTCTGAAGACGAACCTAAGCATAAAGAGACAGTTACTCGCGCAGTTCAAAACATGCAACCTCTCACTTCTGAATGGCGCAATATAACTCCTTCTGGAAAACTAAGATGGCTGCGCGCCCAAGCTCAACCCGAATGCCGCGAAGATGGTTCTAAAGTTTGCAGGGTAAGCGCATCTCAAACGCTATTGACAAGGGAATTTAGAGGCATCATCATGTTGGGTGGGATAAACAAGCAG
>NZ_JAUBPR010000310.1:0-1099 GCF_036700845.1 Microcoleus sp. S13_C5 | reverse complement strand
AAACCTTTTAAGTGGACATATAAGGGTAAAGTCTTGGCTGTCTAATAGTCTGTGTATTTACGCCGAGGTGTACTAGCATCTTTGATGAAACTGACTTTTATCGACCTCAGCAGCAATCAGATTAGTGACATCAAATCACTAGCATCCTTGACTAACCTGGAAGGGATTAACCTCAGCAGCAATCAAATCGTTGATATCAAACCGCTAGCATCCTTGACTAACTTGGAAGGGCTATCACTTAACAAGAATGAGATCGCCGATGTGAAACCGGTAGAATTCTTGACTAAACTAGAGATTCTCTGGCTCAACAACAATCAAATCGTTGATATCAAACCGCTAGCATCCTTGACTAAGCTGACTTTGCTCTCACTCGAAAACAATGAAATCGGCGACATCAAACCGCTAGCATCTTTCACTAAACTGACTGAACTCTACCTCAGCGGAAATCCGATCGCTCCCAAAACTTGCCCTCTCAAGCCAGAGTCTATCTGTAAGTGGGAACCACAAGCTCAACCATAAAAGTTTACAGTGACGCCCGATCGCACTTAAATATTTCAGTTACGAAGGATAAATTTGCTATTCATCATAAAAACCCGATCGCCCTTATTGACTAAAAGCGATCGCACACCAACATCCTCCTACAAATCAGCAGCGTGCTGCTTCAATTCATCCAAAGAAACGTATTCCAAAGTCAAGGCGTGAGTCGCGGCCAAAACCACAGGCGGCGCACATCCAGCATCCATTGCTTCCTTCCACCGAGAAGCGCACAAACACCAACAATCCCCAGGCTTCAAACCGGGAAAGTTAAATTCGGGAACCGGAGTGCTCAAATCATTTCCATTCGATTTAGTGAATTGCAAAAACTCTTCTGTCAGTTGAGCACAAACAGTGTGAGCCCCAAAGTCGCCACCACCTGTATTGCATTTGCCGTCCCGATAATATCCTGTCATTGGCGAAGTGCAGCAAGTCTCTAACTTTCCGCCCAGCACATTTGTAGCTTCCGTCACTATCGCAACTCCTGAGTAATACCAATTTAATATGAAGCTGCATAGAATAGGGCTTCAAGAATAAAATTGTAAGATGACAACGAACTAATTTG